>DAOVCF010000058.1 GCA_030670165.1 Candidatus Stahliibacteriota bacterium
AAGGGTAATGGCCCTTTGATCCCGTCCCTTGACTTACCTTTCTTTGCTATTATCCGACATAGCGGATCCTCCTTTCGTTTTCTTTCCCTGATTATACCTATCAGGGCAGGATCCGCTATCTAATTTTCAACAGCCAACGGGGCATCCTCCGATCACCTGGGATGGACCTCAAGGTAACGGTCTATTGCCAGATCGAGTTGTTCAAAAGAGATACCAACCTCGCCAAGGAGAGCCTTCATCGACTCTATATTCACTTCATTTTCCAGTTTGACTCTCATCAACGCATCCTCTCTACTCATAAGCCCTGCACGTATCAACCGACTGTAAAAATCATCCTTTTCCGTGACTCCCAGAAGTTTGAGATACATGTAGTTCTTAACTTCATCCACCGTACAATCGAAGCGCCACGTGGTAGAAGAATCGGGTGGGGATTCCCAACCCACTTCTTCCCTTATCCTGGTCAGAACCTTCTTCTCATTCCAAGGCAAGTATTTAAAAAGTGAAACCTTTATAAGATCCTTCCCCATCATACGCACCATCGGTGCTTAAGGGCCTGAAAACATGTAACCTTTCACGGTAGTCGGTAGAACCTCAGACGCAAGATAACGCACATTGGAAAGAGATTCGCGAACCAGGCCAAAAATATAACCGGTATAGTAACGTGCCACCGATGCTTCGGCATCAATCCCTAGAAGCTCTCGCTTAAAAGTAGTCTGTTCATAGGGATTTGATCCGGAGAATGCGATCTTGATATCATGCCGTGAAGCAATATCCAGAATAGGTTTCCACAGCATCTTACATGCCACGCACATCATAGGAACCATCGCCAGTGAAGGTCTTCGCATCCAGGCTACAAGATTATGACGCATGGTACGTCGATGAATGTCCCCGGGGAACTCCAGTTGAACCAGGTCAACTCCCAAACGTTTCTGTATACGACTAATATTCTCCGAGGCAACAGGATGGGTAAAAGGATTGCGATAATTAAAAGCCAACACCTTCAGTTTATAATCACGCACCGCCTTAATGACCACGTAGGAACTGTCCCGGCCGCCGGATAAGGCTACAATGCAATCATATCGCCCCTGACCACGGAACCGATCAATGACTTCCAGTAAAGCTTCTTCTCCCTGATAGGTAACAGGCTTAGCTTTACGGCAGTAGTTACACACCCCTTGGGCATCAAAGGATATCCCCGGGGTAGTTGAAGGTAATACACATCGAGAACAACGCATAAAGACAATCTAGTCAAAAAATCGTCTGAGTCAAGCACTCGGAGTAACATCCCTCCTTCTCCCCTCACGGGAGTAGTTGACTTTTCCCTCCATTCGCCTATTATCAATCCCAGTGTCAAGACCCGGAGGACAAAGAAAAGGATATGAGTGATACTTCTGATCAGGTGAAAGGCTACCGCGGAAAAGCCCGCGAAGTGCTGGAAAGGATGGGTGCAAGGGTATGGGCCGAGGTTGAGATTGAGACCGACAAGGGGACCTATGAGGGAATCATCCTGCCCCGCGCCGAGCAGGCTGACGACCTGCACGTGGTCATAAAGCTTTTTACAGGCTACAACATAGGGCTGGCAGTAGACAGGATAAAATCAATAAAGGAGAAGGGATTCAAGGAGGCGCACTACAAGATCCCGGAACAGGATTTCCCATACGATCCTCGAAAGCCCAACGTTACACTTCTGGGTACGGGTGGGACGATAGCGTCGAGGTTGGACTACAGAACGGGCGCGGTGATCCCGGCGTTCACCCCTGGTGAGCTTTACGGAGCGGTGCCTGAGCTGGCCGATATATGCAACCTGAAAACGAATAAGCTGTTCGGTGTATTTTCGGAGAACATGGGTCCGCATGAATACATAACCACAGCCAAGGCGATCGGAAAGGAGATTGAGGCCGGGGTAGACGGAATCGTGATAGGCCACGGAACCGACACCATGCACCACACCGCAGCTGCTTTGACCTTCATGGTTCAGAACCCTGGGGTGCCGATCATCATAGTCGGTTCGCAGCGCTCAAGCGACCGGCCATCATCCGATGCGGCTTTCAATCTCAGATGTGCCTGCAATGCCGCGGCCCGCGGCCATATTGCCGAGGTCATGGTCTGCATGTTCGGACCCACGTCGGACGCATACAATCTCTTACATAGAGGCACCCGTGTTCGCAAGATGCATTCCTCTTACAGATCGACCTTCCGCACAATCTCCGATATACCGATAGCCACCTGCACACCGACCGAAGTCAAGCCTCTGCGTAAGGACTTCAACCCTCGACGCAAGGACAGGCAGGTCAAGATAGACGCTCGCTTCGACGATCGTGTAGCGATCGTCTACTACTACCCGGCGATGAAACCGGACATAATCGAATCCCTGATAGATAACGGCTACAAGGGGATAGTAATCGCAGGAACCGGTCTGGGTCACGTCAACAAGCCTTTATATGAACCGCTACGCAAGGCCTGCAGGATGGGCATCTCGGTGATGATGACCGTGCAGACCCTGTGGGGATACGTTCAGATGTTCGTCTACGATACGGGAAGAGACCTTATGGAGCTTGGCATAGTGCCCTGCTCAAACATGCTGCCCGAGGTGGCATACATCAAGCTGGGCTGGGTGCTGGCACATACCCATGAGAGAGAGGAAGTGGCCAAGATGATGCTTGCACCGATAAATGAAGAGATTACCGAACGCGAACCGCATGACGGATATCTTGTATTCCAGGGCGGCCTGCCTGAGATTAAAGAGTTTCTCAAGCGGGGACTGAGGTAATGGATGCCCGGGGAAAGAAATTAATCGAGGGCATTGACTTTGATGATACCGAGTTCTATTCCAGACTGGGCTTCAAGTGCGGGCTGGAGATCCACCAGCAGCTGGATACCGCAAAGAAGCTCTTCTGCCATTGCCCGGTAGGCTACCGCAACGACGAGCCGGATGCGATAATATTAAGACACATGAGACCGACGCTATCGGAGATGGGAACCTACGACGGCACCGCGCTCATGGAGTTCAAGACAAAGAAACAGGTGATCTACCAGCTTTACCGGGAGAACGTGTGCACCTATGAGATGGACGACACCCCGCCCTTCCCCATCAATCAGAAGGCTTTAGACTACGCGATTGAGATCGCCCTCATGCTCAACTGTCAGTTAGTGGACGAGATTCACATCACGAGAAAGCAGTACCTGGACGGATCCATACCGACCGGATTCCAGAGAACGGCAATAATCGGGGTGGACGGCTGGATTCCCTATAGAGACAGAAAGATAAGGATACAGCAGCTGGCACTGGAGGAGGATGCCTGCCGGGAGGTTGAGGATAGGCGACATACGATTGTTTTCCGGACAGACAGACTTTCAATTCCACTGGTGGAGATCGTAACCAGGCCGGACATGCTTACCCCTCACGAGGCGGCTGAGGTGGACGGGTTGCTGGGGAGACTGCTGCGGGCCTCGGGCAGGGTTCGCCGCGGTATAGGCTCGGTGCGCCAGGACGTGAACGTTTCAATCAACGGCTCGGACAGGGTAGAGATAAAGGGTGTGCCCCGCACTCCGGACATACGTGCCCTCACCCACTACGAAGCGCTTCGCCACAAGGCCTTGCTTGAGTTGAAGGACGAACTTCGCAAAAAAGGGATAACGACTGAGGATTTCAAGGCGGAAGATCACGAGGTAACCGATCTGCTTAGTAACACCTCTAACCCCAGACTCCGTGCACTGATCGACAAAGGTGAGGTGATACATGCGGTCAACCTCAAAGGCTGGCGTGAACTGGTGCGCTACGAGATACAGCCTGCCCTTACCTTTGCTGATGAGCTTGCGGGACGGGTTCGAGTAATCGCCTGTCTTGATGAGATGCCCAACATCTTCGTCCTGGACGGCAGGGGCGAAGGACTGGCGGTGGAAACAGAAGAGCATCTGCGAAAAGCGATCGGAGCGGGTGAAGCTGACACTTTGGTATTGGTCTGGGGACCGGCGGAGGACGCTTTGACCGGCGCGCAGGAGATAGCGATTCGCGCAAAAGAGGCTACGGTAGGCGTCCCGCAGGAGAGCAGGCAGCACATGCCGGATTCCTGCCGAACCGATTTCGAACGCATCCTGCCCGGCCCGGACCGCATGTATCCTGATACCGACTCACCGCCGGTGGCGATCTCTAAACAGAGGGTGGAAAGGCTTCAAGCGGATGCCGCCCCGTGTCCCTGGGATCGTGAGGAGCGCTACAGTAAGATGAAAATCCCAGAGCACCTGGCAAGGGACCTAGCCATCCATCCCCATGCTAGACTATTCGATCGGTTGACTGACGACACATCGCTTAATCCGACATTGCTTGCCGAAGCCCTGGTCCAATGGCAGAAGGCAATCAAACGGGATAAACGAAAGGTAGGGTTAAATATCAATCCCCCGTATGAGAAGTCCTTGGAAAGCTTCTTTAAGACCGCCGCAGATAGAGGAACCCCGCGCCGTGCGCTCTACTATGCATTCGAGAAACTGCTCTACGGAGAGGATGCCGAACCACCCTCTCCCCTGCCCGAGGACGAACTCAAGGCTTTATGCCAGGAGGTCGCAGAAGAATTCGCAGCCGTTCGCTACAAGACCCGCGAGCTTACCTTAGACTTTCTGGTAGGTGAGGCTATCGAACAAAGCGAAGGCCGGGCAGAGCCCGCTAAAACCCGCTTCCTTCTGGATTCGTCTCTCTAAACCTTAATCCACTTCTTTTAAAGAATCTACCCTAAGGCTCAACAGGGAATCGGTGACCAATAGAACCTCTCTGATTGCGCTGGCCGGAACTATCTCGTACAGACGGGAGTGAAGAACCAGGGTATCGCCAGAAACATCAGACAGACAGCGTGCCACCTGAAAGCTGCGAGCCATACCCACAAGATGGAGCCTGCGCCCTCGGTCTTCCTCGATCCAGGTGAATACCGGTGCACCGCTTGAACCCAGATCGAGCAGGCCTTCGACTCGGATGAGGGAGTCGGCGCCGTCAAGCTGAGCGATGTGGCTGAAGGATACCGCCGGAGAGGAAGCCGGAGGCCAATCTATCCCCAGAGGGTAAGCAGCGGAGACGGTAAGCATGCCCGGCCACAAAATCCCATGGGCGACTACAAAGTCTTTCAGCGCAACGGTCTGTAAAGAAGATGGAAGTTCCGCGACATCCGCTCCCAGAACGGCAACGTCATAATCCCGGTCCCGGGAAAGCACACTGGCCTCAAAGGCCTGCCCGTTCTTGAAACCCATGAGGCGCGTGCGTTTACCTACCACATGGAAATTGGTCACAAGATAGACTTTCTCATTACTTCCAAAACCAACGAAGAACCCGCTGCCCAGGAATTCGCCTGAAGTATCCGCCAGCGCGACCACTCGCCCGGTAAGATACGCGGCCTGCTCGCGTGGAAGATGCTGCCTTAAGGGATTGAAGCGCCGGCCCGCAAGGAAGAGAGGAATAATCATCAAAACGGCTAAACGGATTATCAGATTACCCCCTGCGGCGGCGCGAGGCAACGAGGTGGAACGCAAATTGCGAGTCATCTAATTATCCTCCAGTTACTCCTTGATCGATCCTTAAAGGATAGAGATACACTGGGGGGTTGTCAAGCCCTTGACTTGTTCTGGGGAACGGATATTATGGGGCATGAAACGATTCCTGACCATCTTGATGGCAGGAGGGTTAGCGGCGGTAGCCGCGCAAACAGAGAAAGATCCACGCGAAGGCGCAGGCGGAGTAATCTTCGGCCCCGGATTCGCCTTCGTTATGGGTGCACCTGAAAATTGGATATTCGACTCCGAGCGGGCTCCCTCCATAGGTTCGAGGGTGGTGATATATCCTGCAGGAACAGACCTCAATCATACCCAGGTAATCATCCATGCCAACGCGTTGCCATTGAATGAATTAACCCTTCAAGAGTGGATCGAGCAGGATATAGGCAACCTGGAAGAAGAGTTCCCAGGGATAGTGGTCAAGGAACACCCAAGCTTGAAGACTGCCGACACCCTGACCGCTGTGGTGCGGGAATTCGAACCTGCGGAGAGCTGCTACGGCCTCTACGAACGCATAGCTTACATCGATATCGGGGAAAACGTTGCCATAGTATCGCTGTCGGCTCAGAATAAAGAAGCCTACGACGAATCGATCGAAGCGTTCGAGTACGTGGTAACCGAGTTCAGGAAGGTCGACAAGCAAATCATACTCAAGGAACAGCCCAACTAGAGATTTTATCTGCCTTCTAGTGGAAAATCATCCCTCGTCTCCCTGAAGATAACGTAAGGAGTAAAAAGTTCCCCTGGAGATTGCCTCCTATCGAATGAATATAAGGAACATAACCGCCAACACCGCCAATCCCAGTATCGCCGAGCCTGCGGCACGCAGCCAGTTAGTCTCATAGACCTTGCGCGCGGCGATATAGATCAATGCCGCCATCCACAACACCCCTATCGCCAGACGGATCATCTCCGCCCAGAAAGGCCATGGCGGGAATCCCCACGGGCCAAGCACAGGCGCAACAAAAGTCTCAGGTATCCAGGCAAAGAAGAACCACGGTACGCTTAACGCGAATCCAAGTGGGCCAAGGATATCGGCCAACCTGCGCTCTCTTGAAAAGATGTGGTTCCACAGGTGGATCACCGCCCCTGCAAAAAACCACGTGAGGACAGCCCAGGGTATGGTAAAAAAAGTCTGCCAGAGGTAGTATGAATCGCGAGGGATAGGCAGAACCGTTGCAAATGCGGGTTTGAAACCAGCTAGCCACAGAAGGATCGCAGTAATGGAATAAAGCAACCCGAAGATCGCAAACGTCCAGAAGCCGATCCAGACGCTGCGCTCTTCGTAAAGTTGATCTTCCGCAGCTTTACCTGGACGCACAATCCATAGCCAGGCATAGGAAAAAACCTTTGCGAACATCAATTCCTCCACAATAGTGAATCTTCAAATCACTTCGCTGTCTGTGAGTAGTTTAATCGCGTTAACCGACGAGTCAAGGCTACTCGAGTGCACTCGACGCATCAAACAAAATCAGGCAAGAACTTTGGGGAACCGCTAATTGATTGGTATCGGCACAGCTATTCTGATCATCCGCCGACCTCGACAGGCGGCAGGCCACCTGGGCGGTGGATGATGAACGCCTTCTTTGCAGACGCGGCAAATCTTTGAGCGCTCTCAAGGAAAAGATGCACCCTTTCTTCCATCTCGCCTCCCGGCTCATTCAATGTAGCCTCGATTATCAAAAGGTCGGCTCCGGAAACGTAAGGCTCCAGCTTTGAATCCAGCCCGCAGTCACCGGTGTAGACAACTCGCTCTCCATGATATTGAAGCAAGTATCCTACAGCAGGCAGTGGTTCACCTATCCCACCCTGTTTGGTGCTTCCGCAATGGATTACGTCAAAAGGGGTAACCTTGATATCGCCCAGCTTGATCTCTTCACCCCCTTTAACCTCTCTGCGTGGGATGTCAAAAGGAACAGAATCCGGATAGATGGTCGTAAACGCGTCAATAATAAGCTTATCTTCTCTCGCTTTATGCGGGGTAAGTATGATAAAGGACGTGTTACGCCCGATCATACGCATGTAGCCAAGCAACGAGTGAAGTCCGCCAACGTGATCGAAGTGGCCGTGTGTTAGCAAGATAGCATCCAGACGGTGAAGATCTATACCCTGGGATACGAGATCGCGTAAGCAGCCGTCTCCGCAGTCAAGCAACAGGAACGTGCCTGAATCCAGAGATACAAGTATCGAGGTGGATAGCCCGCCTCTGGAGAAAAGAACCCGGACGCTCCAACCATCACCGAGCCAGATCTGGGCATTCTCAGTCATAATCAACAAGGCATTATTATGTAGGCGAGGATGAACGCAACAACCATCCCAGCCTGAACTATCTTGAGTACATTGAGGTTACGTTTCTTGAGCCAATGCCATCCCCAGGTGAAGGCTGAAGTTACGGCGGCGACCCCGATGAATGCAAGGATCAAACCGGGAAGACTCAGCTTGTGTCCGATTATCGTTGCCATACCCGGTGCAAGCACCGAGCCGTACACTATGAGCAGGTGAACCACGTAGACGATAAGTGATTCCTCGCTCAGGAAGAACGCGCCCCTCAGCCTTCGTGCCAAACCCCAGTGTTCCAGGTACCAGCAGAACCCCATAAACGAGGTTATCACGCCCAGTCGCGCGATCATCTGGTCGGGACGGTAAGCCGGGGCGTAGACGAAATCGAGCTTCCGGAAAACGGCCAGCCCTATACCTGCAGCGAGAAGAACCAATCCTGCGATTATTATTGCATTCATTAACCTCAGCTCATCCTTGAGCTTACCTGAAAGAGGGAAGATCGAACCCAGAGAAGCGCCAAGAAAGATATACCCCCACCAGGGGACGATCGTAAACTGGGAACCGTACTCACCGCTGATCCAGGAAACCAGTGGTACCGGACCAGGGATGGGGTTCTGACTAACGAAATAGGCAACAATCAGACAGATGACCCCAAGAGGAGGGAGTATCCAGACCAACCTCTTTGGCTTACCAGCGAGCATGCACAAGAGATGAAGCAGAATAAGCCCCACCGCAATCACGTGCAGAACGTCAACCGCGGTCATCTTTGCCAGAAGCCCGGCGTCCATCACGCGGATGGTGTGTTTGAGACTGAAGAAGGGCAGGTGCAGCCAGTAACCTATCAGGAGGAAGTAAATGTAGCGCCGCAGTCTTCGCCAGGTGCGCCTGCCGAAACGCTTGTACTCGTCCCACCGGCGCCGGGTAACAATCATGAAGATCATCCCGGTACCGAAGAGAAACATGGACGCGGTGAACTTATGAACAGTCTCATGGGCAAGCCAGAAGAAGCTTTCGGTCAGCTCAATATCCACCAATGCGCGGAAAAGGTGCCCCTGAACCATCAGGAAGAGCGCGATGAGGCGGTAAAGATCAACGAAGAGAAGCCTCTCCCCCGGCTTTCGCACCCAAAGATCAGATGCTGGCGCTTCAGCCGGAGTCTTCTCTATCATCCGTATCCTTTTTCTCTTCCTTGATATTCGGTAAGATAATCGCCCGGTAGATGAACGTGGCACCCAGCGAGACCAGCAAAACGCCTGTCGTCCACCAGGGCGAATAGGAGTTAGGGATAACGTTAAATGCGGCAAGACCCAACCCTACACCGAAAAGGATAAGGAATACCGCCACCCCGAAGCGAACTATCCACCGGGTGCTGCGCCCCTCGCGCGCAAACCGGATATTCTTCTTCAGGGTATAGACAAGGAGCCACACCCCCAGCCCCTCCGAGATAACCATAGGGACCAGACACCATGCCGGAACCCACCCCTGCCACTCGAACAACGCCGCGATACCGGCGAGCACCAGCAGCCCGCCTGCTATGCTCCACAGTATGATCCTTCGTCGCCTGCGCATCAGACGCAACCCCTGACCCAGTGTTGCCTCATTGCATCCATCCTAGCCAGGTAGGCGGAAAAGTCAAGTGCACCGGTGTGCGGCAGGCGATGGCCAGATTCCTCCGAGTTTTCAAGATTTGATACTACTTTTTAGTAAAAGATTTTCATTGTCTTCAAACCACTTGACAAGATGTTTTTTTTTGCGTATATTTGGATATGGGGAATCTCCGAAGGATTCCCGTAAACGAAACAAACCTAAACAAAGGAGGACATTATGCCTAAAAAGGCCCTACTCGTCATCGCCGCGGTTGCGGTGATGCTCGTGGCCGCTACAAACGCCTACGGCTACCACGAACAATGGAACGGCTGGTGGTATTCAGGAACCCTCACCTATAACAGCCACGACTATACGGCTGTCGACTCTGGCTACGTTTCCGACTCTACATTCTCAGACACCACGGATACATTCTACCTTCCTCAGGATGTTATAGTGAATTTCATCTATGTTGTCGGTGAGATAAAAGACACAATCGAGTTTGAGGATACTGTATTCACCGGCTCGAAGCCGACAGGTCAAAGCGGCCAAAAGGAAGGCAGCGGCGAATGGGCAGGCATGGCGATTCTCAGGAGATCCGGGCTACCCCCTGACACCTTCACCATCTGGGGTACCTGGGATACAGACGGCGCGAACGAATACTTCGACTATCGTACCTGTCCCTGTCCGCCC
>DAOVCF010000192.1 GCA_030670165.1 Candidatus Stahliibacteriota bacterium
GGTTCTTCTTCCTTCTTGCAGGAGAAAAGCATTATGGCTGCAAATCCTGCCGCAAGCAGTAACTGCTTCTTCATAATTATCCTCCTTGGGTTGATTATTCCCCTCATGATTGAAGGATAAGGGAAGTTGCGCGCTTGTCAACCCCTTTACACCCCGCGCCGTTACTTCGTAACGCCGCGGGGACCCCAACCAAATACAAAGTGTTTGGTTGGGGTAAACTTGACAACCGCGTTTTTATCGCTAAAGTCAGGGTCAAGGAATTAAGGAGGATTAAGGTAGCATGAAGATTTACCGCGCATCACTTGCGGCGCTCCTCGTGGCGTGCGTTTTTGTGGCCTGCAGGAAGGTCGAGTACACCGAGCCTGTCTGGAAGGTAGGAGACTGGGCTTCCTACGAAGTCACCGGCGGAACTCTGGTAGCTTACACCCTGCGCTATGCCATCACCGGCGTTGACACCGTTAAGGGCGAGCCCTACTACTGGCTTGAGATGATAGGATCGAGAGGTGAACGCAAATTCATCTACAAGATGCTTGTTCCCTACGGTTACCGCGGCGTTGCCGAGCGGATGATCACCAAGGTTGCAGATCAGCTCATCGAGATGCCTCAGAGCGAGGGTCTGGCTGAGGAACCCCCCGGGGAAAACCGACCTTACCTGTATCTTGCCGATGAGATCAACGCCGGCAAGATCGGCGAGGAGAAGATTACCGTTCCGGCGGGCAAGTTCTTAACCATTCACTCGCGAGTTAATGACATCAGACATAGTACAATTGGATCATTGGTAGGCGACACAATAGTTGAGAAATTGGTGAGCGACACCACCGAAATTGAGGTATGGGTGAGCGATGACGTACCTGTGTTGGGAATCGTAGCGCTGAAATCCCCTCGGGAAGAGATGAGGCTTGTATCTACCGGATACGACGCAACAACTGCGATTACTGAAGAGATCCTCCCGGCAGGGCCTATAGAGTTCGAATAATGGGCGATAGAGGAGTCGAACCTCTGACCTCTGGTATGTGAGACCAGCGCTCTAACCAACTGAGCTAATCGCCCAGAGAAAGGAAGTATATGGAAGAGATGCAAGAAGTCAAATTCCCTGAGGAGTCGGTGAGTGAGGCGTTGAGGCGGGAGTTGGACGCTTTGAAGGCGGAGTATCCTGAGATCACCTCTGCCGCCGTCGTCTCCTCTGACGGACTCCTTATGGCTGTTCGTCCCGAGGGCTCTGCCGACGAGCGGCTGGCGGCGATGAGTGCGTTTCTCTTGAACTCCGCACGTAAAACCGGCGACGGCATGGGCTGGTCCGGACTCGGCTATCTCCTTGTTAACCACCCCGAAGGCTATCTCCTGGTGGCCGAGGCAGGAAAGGCTACGATCACCCTTACCACCTCACCCAGGGCCAAGTTGGGGCTCTTGCTTTACGATATCAAGGAGGCGGCGAAAAGGGTCAAGCAAAAGCTTGAAGGCGACTAGGCACCAGGTTCAGGGCCATCGGCTTCTCTCAAACCAAGGCGTGATGTTTATAAGCTCGCGGGCAAAAAAAGGTGAGGCATGAGCAGGTTGCGTTTAATTAACATGTTATTCTTCACCGGTCTTCTTCTGCTAACAATGGGTTGCAAACGCAAACCGCAGGATGTTGGTTCAACCGAGGAGTCTGTGGATACGACAAAACTCAGTGCGCTTGCCCCGGAGGTTTCAGCGCATCTTGCGGGAAAGGCGATCGTTGCGGATCAGCTTGTCTTCGAGGTTCCCTCCCCTGATTCAAGATACATCGCCCTTGGCCTTGACTCCACGGTTCGTTTCGGACCGGGCGACGAGATGTGGTCCGATGAGCTGCCATCGAATTGGTACGGGGTGCGCAACCGCAATATCCTGTTTCTTTACGATCCCTCGGCAGATACACTTCATAAGTTGGCTGAATGCGAGGAGGTTGTGAACCTTTACGATAGAGAAACCTCCCAGCCGGTTCAACCTGAACGTAAGGACAAATTGGGGGCGGTCATGTGGTCTCCTGATGGTAAAAACCTGCTTCTGCTCAAGGACCGCATCTCAGACGGGGTAAGCGACCAGGATGTGCTGATCTTTAGTCTGGGGGAGGAGGAGCCGGGTTTTTTGGATCTTTTCGGGGTCTGGCGCCAGCTCATGAAGACCTATCCAGGGACGAAAGGGACCAGGGTGGAGGAGATCGGCTGGGCCACCGAGGCTACGATCAGGATCGTCCTCTCAATGAGGGGGATGCCTTCGGCCCGACACGAGTTTATCTTCGATGCCCAAAGCGGCAAGGTTCTTTCTGCAAAGAAGATGAACTCAACCTGATCATCATTTGCGGGGATATTCCTCATCAAGGCTTGACAATATCGCAGGATTCATCATAATCTACGTAGTGAGGCCAAAAAGGAGGTTAATATGAAGAGGATAGGCCTTGTTATGATAATGGGGGTGGTGGTTCTTTCTTGCCAGAGAGAAGAGGGGAGTGAGCCGAGACTATATTCCCCCATGGAAAGGATGGCAGTGTGTCATCCTATCTTTGTATGGGAATCCGTCGGAGATATGTACTATCTGCAGGTTTCTTCGGATTCTTCCTTTGCTTCTACCGTGATCAACGAGGAGGAGTTAACGGATACTACCTATACGCCGGAAGATACCCTTGAGGAAGCCCGCTACTACTGGCGGGTGAGAGCCAAGCTGGATACGTGGGGAGAGTGGTCGGATATAGGCAGCTTTTTCGTGGTGGTGTCTTCGCCTGGGCTTATCTCGCCTCCGGATGCCGACACCGTCAAGTTCCCTACCTTGATCTGGAGCACAACTGAGCACGCGGATGGCTACCGTCTTTTCATCTATCAGGGCGTTATCGCCGCGGGAGTATGTGTCTTGGATACCCTTCTTTCCGATACTTCCTATACAATCACCGACACCCTTGATCCCGCCACTCACCTTTGGAGCATTAATGCAGTGGTCGGAGAAGCGGAGATACCCTACCAGGATACCTTTCGTTTTGTAACCTATACTCTTGATGAAAGCTACTTTCCGGCAGGTCAGGGGTACGAGTGGGAGTATATGAATATTAGATACGGTTTGCCGAGCCATGGCGAATACTGGAGTGACACTTCGTATTCTACTTCTTACGTCAGGGAACTATCATGGGGTGGCGATAGTATGTGTGTGTATTTCGGTTATAGTAATACTCCTGTTGTATACCG
>DAOVCF010000122.1 GCA_030670165.1 Candidatus Stahliibacteriota bacterium
ATGGTTGCCATCGCAGTAAGGAAGAAAACCTATTCTCTTGAATTGATCCAAGAATCTTGGGAATTCGTTGTTAACGTTCCGACCGAAGACTTGGAAAGAACAGTCTACTACTGCGGCTATCACTCAGGCCGCGAGGTAGACAAGTTCAAAGAGACAGGCCTGACAGCAGAATCGGCTCGAAAAGTTAAACCACCAATAATCTCCGAATGTATCGCGCACATGGAGTGTAAGGTAATGAAGGAGATAGAAGCAGGGGATAAATGGTTAATCATAGGAGAGGTGATAGAAGCATATGCCGACGAAGCGATCGTGAAAGGCGAAAGAAAGGTCGAGTTTGCCCAGGGTAAGTTCCCGAGGAAGGTTTACGGCACAAGATTCGGCAAATCCGGAGGTTCCTGATGTTTGCGTTTCGTTCCCACAATATCTTCAAGTGCCTTGAGTATGTAAGGGATAGAATGTGAATATTGAGATCATAGGAACTGAATCCTTAGGTGTAAGAGGCCTTTCGTGTTTCGTGCAAACGAAGGATCGGAAGATACTAATCGATCCAGGTGCGGCATTGGGTTACATCAGACACGGCCTTCTTCCCCACCCTTTTCAGGTAGCGGTAGATGAAAGGGTGCAGACCAGGATCGTAAACCGATGGTCTCAGGCAACAGATATAGTCATCAGCCACTTCCACGGCGATCATGTTCCGTTGGCAGACGCCAACCCTTATCAGTTGAGTATAAAAAAACTAATTGGATTAAATCCACACGTCCGTGTATGGACAAAATCAATAGATTATCTTCCCCCCTTAGAGGCCAAAAGGGCCGATGCCATATCTTCCATTCTGAAGATTGATCTGATTGACGCACAAGACTCAACCCAGGGCTCAATGAGCTTTTCCCTTCCTGTACCGCATGGCCTTGAGGGAAGCGACTCAACCGTGATGATGACCAAAATCGAGGATAACTGTCGCTTCGTGCACGCTTCCGACAACCAGCTTCTTAACGAAACGGCTACAGATCAGATACTTGCCTGGGAGCCGGAGATCGTTCTGACCGGCGGTCCTCCACTCTACCTACGGGATAAGCTTTCCAAGGATCAAGTCAGACGAGCGTGGCGTAATGCGGTTCGGCTTTCAAAGGCGGTTAATATCCTCATTATTGACCATCATCTGCTGCGGGATTTTGAAGGAGTGAAATGGATAAAGCGGCTAGTGGGTAAAACGGAGAAACAAGTCATGTGCGGGGCCGACTTCATGAAAAGACCAAGGATGCTACTTGAGGCAAGAAGGAAACAGTTGTACAGGGATATGCCTGTGCCAGAAGGCTGGCATGACGCCTACGCGAAAGGCAAGGTTAAAACCGATCGCTACTGGAACCAGGGACTCCACAAATCCGCCGCCAAGGAACGAAGTTGAGGATGATAACGGTTAAATGCGCCAGGTGCAAACGCAAGCTTTTCAAATATAAGAAGATAGGCGCAGGTCGGTTGCTTCACTTGTGGCCTGACCGCATCGTTAAAGATTATAGCGTGCATAAAGGACGAGAGATTAGGTGTGAATGCGGAAACCTTATTGGTATAGACGAAGGCTGCTGGATAAAGATGAAGCCGCGGTCGTTTACGCGATCGGGATCGTACATAAGAACATAAGAAAAGATTTCTTCAAATATTTTACATCTTGATTTTTAATAATAAATTATAGATTTGAAAGGAGGATAGTATGTCCGAATGGAAAGAGCTGGCCCATTTCCTATATGGGAAGGGATTCTGGTACGCCGACCCGCTTCGTGAAATCCGGGGACTCACTGAAAAGCAGCTCTTCTGGGCGCCTAACGAGGTGAGCCTGCCCATCATCTGGCAGGTTGGACACATCGCCCATCGTGAACGCTACCACGTCGGCTGGTTCCTCAAAGGTGAGAAGGGGGAGTTGATTCCTCCCCGCTATGAGGTGTTCGGCACCGAATGGTGTCCTTTGGAGCATCTTCACAAGTGGGTGGAATCAATCGAAGATGTCTCTGCCTGGGTTAAGGAAGTACGTGCAAAGACCCACGCGTTCATTGACTCACTATCCCCTGAAGATTTCCACAAGGTGCCTGAAACCTCGGAAGGACATCTTTCCATTGCTCACTGGCTGTTTATCACCACCAATCACACCGCGCTTCATATCGGCAGGATTCAATCGTTAAGGGCGATGATCGAGGGAACAAAGGAAAGGGCGTGCTGATGGTGTGCTACGGGCGGATTGACAAAGGCATGGATCTCTGTAGATTTTTGTTTGCCTGGTGAGGCTAAACCGTAATCTCCTATTAGAAGGAGGAGAAATGGTTAAAAAGCTTGAGAATCTGAAGTGGAAGCCCATGTGGGTTACCCATCTGGGGTGCATCAAGGGGTGTCTGGATTATCTTGAGATGGACGTATCCGACGCCTGGCTTTACGGTGGAACCGGTCACGCGTTCGTAATCAACATGCACGAGCAGGTCTGTCCCTCAGGGCCAACCGCGTGGCACACCGAGATGCTATTTAAGCTCGGCAAAAACGTCGGCTATGAGATCGACGGGGTATTCTCACATAAAGGGAAACCAGACTTCGAAGAGTCACGGAAAAAGGCCTGGGAGCACGTCAAGAAATCCATAGATGATGGTATTCCCTGCTACGGCTGGGAACTCGCTATACCTGAATTCTACGTAGTTACAGGCTACGATGAGGAAGGATATCACTTCTCAGGTTCCATGCCTGAACCTGCCAAGATTCCTAAACCCTGGCAGGAGCTTGCTGCCGGCGACATCGGCGTGATAGAGATGTATTCGGTGAAACCAACAAAACCAGCGGACGATGCTACAACCGTCAAGCAGGCATTTGAGTTCGCGCTTGAGCACGCCAGGAGTCCAAAGAAGTGGATATACGAGGGGTACAAGGCAGGTTTAGAAGGTTTTGATCTCTGGATCAAGGCGCTTGAGACTGATACCGCCGATGGGTTCGGCATGGTTTACAACGCGGCAGTATGGCTTGAATGCAGGGTTTATGCTGTTGAGTTTCTTAAAGAGGCAAAGGAACGGCTGGATTCCAAACTCGCATCCCTTTTCGACGAGGCAATATCCCACTACGACGTTGTTGCTCGTCAACTGAACCAGGTAAAGGAACTGTTCCCATTTATGACCCGCAAGCCCGAGCACATTCAGGATGAGGCACGAAGAAACAAGGCAATTAAAGCACTCAAAACGGCCCGTGCAGCCGAGGAAAAAGGACTGGAGACTTTACAGAAGATCGTAGATGCCATGTAAAGTTTAGAGTCGGTCAAGGCTCTTGTGGCCTTTCGAGGGGGAAGTTATTAACTAGGGGATAATTATGGCTAAACGCAACAGGCGTCAGTGGTTGATAGAGCTTTTAAAGGAGGTTGAAGGTAAAATCGGCGAAGAAAGGCTGGTTCGGATCCTGGAGGAGCGGGGACGGGCCTGCACCCCGGATTCCATGATAAATAAAGCAAAGAAAGCGGCCAAAGGTGCTGAAGATGATCAGGTATTCCTCGACAACCTCCAAAAGGTCTATCCCATGCTGCGAAGAGAGGGCGACGATGTCTATGTCGTCTATCCCGAGTGCTACTGTCCGGGGATGAAGGAGTTCAAGGGTAAAGTACCGCATTCCTACTGCTACTGCTCGGTTGGCTGGGTCAAGGAAATGTTCGAGCAAGCCTTGGAAAGACCGATTGAAGTCAAGCTGGAGTCCTCGGTACTGCGGGGAGATAAAGAGTGCAGGCTTAGGGTTCTCCTTTAATATACCTTGACAATTAGTGCGCTCGCTCTTATGCTTAACGTATGGACAAGGACGATGCTCGCCGCCAGATAGAAAAACTGCGAGAGAAGATCAACTACCACAACCACCGCTACTACGTTCTGGCTAACCCTGTTATCTCCGATGCTGAGTACGATGCGTTGATGAAGCGTCTTGCGGATCTGGAAGAAGAGTTTCCCGATTTCGTTACACCTGACTCCCCAACCAAACGGGTAGGAGGTGCTCCGCTTGAGGGATTCATACAGGTGCGCCACGAGCAGCGCATGATGAGCCTGGATAACACTTACTCCGAGGACGATCTTCGCGAGTTCGACCGCAGGGTCAGACAGGCTGTAGGGGATCAGGCATACGTCGTCCAGCAGAAGATAGACGGTGTTGCGGTCAGCCTGCGCTATGAAGATGGAGTATTTGTCAGAGGCGCAACCCGGGGTGACGGTCAAACCGGTGATGATATTACCGCCAACCTGCGCACCGTTAAGTCGATTCCTTTGAGGCTGTTTGAAGGGCCTTTATCCAAAGGGGTACTGATAGTTAGGGGAGAGGTCTACATGCCGAAAGAGGAATTCACTCGCATTAACGAACAACGGGAGGAGGCGGGTCTGGAAGCCTTCGCCAATCCCCGTAACTCCACCGCAGGAAGCTTAAAACTCCTTGATTCACGCCAGGTGGCTAAACGCAAGCTTGCGTTCATGGCGCACTCGCCCTTGCGGCCTGAGCGATGGAGATCCGATTCGCTCTACGATCTGCTCGAAGCGTTGAAGCAGGCGGGAATCCCGATCATTCCCAACATGCGCCGCTGCGCCAGCCTCGAGAAGGTATTAGAATACATTCACGACTGGGAGAACGAGCGCTTCGGCGCGCCGTACGCGGTTGACGGCGTGGTCATAAAAGTCGATTCCCTCCCTGCCCAGGCCGAGCTCGGCCACACCGCAAAGTCGCCGCGCTGGTCAGTGGCGTACAAGTATCAGCCTGAGCAGGCAACCACAAGGCTTCTGAATATCCAGCTCAGCGTAAGCCGGACAGGTTCGGTCAACCCTGTTGCGATACTTGATCCTGTCTTTATCTCAGGCACCACCGTTTCACGAGCCGGTCTGTTCAACGAATCGGAGATCCGGCGCAGGAACCTGCGGATCGGCGACTGGGTGCTTGTAGAAAAGGGCGGCGAGATCATCCCGCAGGTGATTAAATCCATACCAGAACGCAGGGATGGATCTGAGCGCGAGTTCCGCATGCCCACACATTGTCCGGTATGCGGCTCAAAGCTGGTCAAGTACCCTCGTGACGTTGCCTACCGGTGCATCAACGCCGACTGTCCTGCCATACTCAAGTCTTCCCTTTCCCACTACGCCTCACGTGGGGCTGCAGACATAGACGGGATGGGGGAAAAGCTTATAATCCAGCTGGTGGATGAAGGCCTGGTCAAGAGTATTGCTGACATCTACGATCTGACCAGAGAAGAGTTGATCGCGCTCGAGCGGATGGGTGCCAAATCGACCGACTACCTCCTTAAGGGGATAGAAGGGAGCAAGCACCGTCCGTTCGAGCGCATCCTTTTCGGGTTAGGCATAAGGTTCGTGGGTGCCACCGGTGCCAGGGCGCTGGTATCGAGATTCAAGGATATTGACGAGCTGATGGATGCCGATCTTGACGAGCTAAGCGAGATCGAAGGCATTGGCCCTGTAACCGCGCAGAGCATCAGGGATTTCTTTGATAATTCCCGCAACCTTGAGCTTATCGAACGGTTGCGCAAAGCCGGGGTGAAGCTTGCCACTGAAACGATCGAGGTTACCGATCAGAGCTTTGCCGGACTTTCATTCGTGTTCACCGGAGGGCTTGAGAAGATGAGCCGTGAGCAGGCCGGTCAGGAAATCCTAAAGCGAGGAGGTAAGGTTTCTTCATCGGTTTCAAAAAAAACAGACTACGTGGTAGCAGGTGCCGACCCAGGCTCAAAGTTCGATAAGGCCAAGGAATTAGGTGTAAAGATCATATCCGAGCAGGAGTTCCGCAAGCTCCTGGGGGACAAATAGGTTGAGAAACTACGTGAGGATGTCATGTTATCTATCTCAAAATTCGTGCCTTACAAGTTTCTTGCAGTTGTTTTGGCTGCATTGTGCGCCGCAGGATGTAAGGAGAAGATGAAAAGGGAAGAACGCCCTGATCCTTATCGGGCAGCACGAGAGCGGATGGTTGCGAATCAACTCCAGGCCAGGGACATAACCGATGAACGGGTGCTTGCCGCATTCCGCAAGGTGCCCCGGCATGCCTTTGTTCCTGCCGAATACCAGAATT
>DAOVCF010000132.1 GCA_030670165.1 Candidatus Stahliibacteriota bacterium
GTTCAGGCCGAGTTCGCGGATCGATTGGTTGCAGAGGTTGGCTCTCACGACTACTCGGCACTATCCGTGGTTTCTCAGACGTTTCTTGAAGTCGAGAAGTTATTTGATATCCCGTCTTCTGCGTTCGTGCCTCCACCAAAGGTTAAATCGACCACCATCAGAATTAAGCCATTGGAAGGGGTTGAGCTACCCGTGTCAGAGGACAGGTTCATTAAATTCGTCAGGGCCTGTTTCACCCATCGCCGCAAGAGACTTGCTAATAATCTAAAGATAATGGGTATACCCTCGCCGGACAAGCTGTTGGGAAAACTGGGGCACTCGCCAACCGTGCGCCCGCAGGAGCTCTCATCACATGACTACATTGAGCTTACTAGCTCTCTTGCTTAACGCGTTCGGCTCGGACACGGTGATCATCTACTCATCCGGGTATAATAACGTGCTGCAACGCGGGGTATGGAACAGCGTTTACTTCGAGCGAGAACTGGGAAAAGAACTCTTCCTGACCCTGAATGAGTGGCATTCAATAAGCTGGGACTCTCTATCCAAGGACCTTCGTCGCAGCGCTTATAACACCGTAGGTGTAATCTACAATCCTGCCCAGTGGCTCGCGATCAAAAGCGGCCTCACCGGTTCTCGTTCCATAACCGAAGAGGCAGACGGCAGCCAGGGCTACACTCGCTACAGCTCTCAGGGATTTCTGAGGACTACCGTGTCCACCGATCTCATATACTCCTATTACGACGTAAGATACGGTGAGGAACGTTCAGCCGTCTCAGGACCTGCGGCAGGCTGGTCCAAAGATGAGATAAAAAAGGACGCAGCCACCGTAAAACTACGTATGGCCCCGTGCACATTGAGTGTCTACCATCATCTGGATCGCCACACCACCTGGTCAGATGGCGGCGACACGCTGAAAGCGGCGCTTGCCCGCATACCTTTCCTTAAAGGATACCTCTTGAGCGGAACCGAGTTCGGCCGCCGCCGCACCAAAGGATACTCAGACTACGAGGAACTGGGGACTAAGTTCTGGGTCAGGGATACGCTGAGGATTACTCCACGTGTAGGACTCTCTATCGGCGGCTCCTACATGCTGGACACGCTCACAAACAACCTGAAGGAAGATCTAACGTACAGCGAGAACGAACGCAACCTGAGCGCACGCGTAAGTTATGCCCCATTCAAACAGACAAACCTCAAACTTGAGCTGGCAAACGAACAAAACTCTCACGATCAGGCCAACGACTACTACGATGAAGAATCATTTGAGAATTCTTTCACAGGCAGTATCTCGCACAACTTCTACAGACGTCCCGATCATGCGAAGAATCTATGGACCAGTGCCATCAACATGATATCACCGGGCTACATCTACTTCTCTCACAGCTTATCACTTAAGCGCATCTCGACACCGGATTCGGCCAACGCCCTTGACCGGGATAACTTCAGGGAGCGTCTAAGCCTTTCAGCAACCCTCAGACCCCAGGAATATCTCTCAACATACTTTACACTAAGTCATTACATCCAACGCACACACTACACGGACACAATCAACACAAGCTACGCCGTCAGTTCAAACGAACGCAAATCAAGCAATGCATCGTGGCATCTTGACCTTGAGGTTCCACGCTACCTGGCTATCTCAAACTCGGCAGACCTCTCCTTTGATTGGATAAGATACTACAACGATTCCACCCTGAACAGAGCCGACAGAACCTGGAGTGAACGAATCTCTGCGAGCGTGTTCCCCCAAGCCACGCTCCAGCCGGGTGCCAATGTGAACTGGGAGCGTTACGAAAACTGGCGCATTTTCTCAGGCGCATTGGTGCGTAGCGGGCTCAAGGATATATTTGAACAGCGCTACAGCATCTCTTTCGTCCAAAAACGCAAAGAGGAAACACCGAGATGGTGGGGGCATCCCTATTGGGAACAGGAGTGGTTAAGGATCACAGGATTTGCAGGTATAAGGATGGAAATAACACCTGCCGAACCCCAGGGGTTGTGGCAACAAAGCCGGTTTGCTGGGATAGAGACCTCGGTCCGCCCCTGGCCATATCTTTCATTGAACGGTAGGGTAAAATTCACAAGGAGCGACTATGAAGCACCTTTTGAGGCTTCTTGCTTCCTCAGCAGTTCTTTCTAGTTTGCTGGCAGGATGCAATCTCTTTAATCCCGAAGACTACGCCGAGAGTCTCAGCCCTGTAGATTCCATGACCGTCTTCCACAATCTGGTTAACGCTTACAATACACTCGACTACGAGGCGTTCCTTTTATGCCTTGACCCGGACACCTTCTGCTTCGTGCCAAAAGATACCACTCAGGGTACGTACTATAAGCCGTGGGGCTATGAAGAGGAGGACGTGCTGACATTTACTATGTTCGAGGAGTTTAAAACCGAGCGTCGGATCCCTCCCCTGATCCTTCAGATAGATACCACTCGCTTCTTCGCCACAGACACACTCGCCTCCCTGCACGCAAACTACCTCCTTATTACGCCTCTTGTGGAGTACGATACCCTGGCCGGCGGATTCGAGCTGAAAATCCGAAAGCGAGGGAACTACTGGTACATCTCCAACTGGCAGGACGTAGCAAGCGAAACCCTATTCGTGGAGCACGAGACAGAAGAGGGCGAAACTACAATAGATACAATCGCCCCGAAGATAACCGAACATGACTGGAGCGATTTAAAGGTTTACTTCCGCATGGAGGTCAGCAATTAGTGGTAGAAGTTATTGTTCCAAGATGGATGCAATTTCTCCTGCCACCCTGCGCATATCAAGGAGGATCAATCCAAGATTGGCACCGTGACGGGTTATGGCTACAAGAAGCGAGGATGCTCCCGACCGCATGATTAATATGTATCCTTTCGGTGTTCTTATATGCACCTCGGTAGACTCCCCCTTGTCAAGCTCCTCGGAGGTGCGACAGGTCACCGTAGCAGCCGCTGCGCATATCGCAGAGAGACGCTCCTCATCAAGATTGGCGGCAAGCGAGGAAGCAATAACCAAACCCTCGTTTGTAGCTACTGCGGTGCCCTGGATGTCCGCATCCATCCTCCTCAATCCTTCAAGTGTCTCGTGTATCTTCTCTGCCCGCGATTGGTTCATCACTTCCTCCTTTAGAGCTTCTAATTATTACACAAAACTAGTTAAATGTCAAGGGGTGAATCACATAAAATCGTTACTTAAGGAGAACGGTGAAAATAACCAGAGAAAGCGTGCTTGAGGAAATCATTACAGCTTATCCTGAGACGGTTCAGGTTTTCATCCGCTTCGGGATGCCCTGTTTTGTTTGCGGTGAGCCTGCCTGGGGAACCGTAGGTGAGAACATGGACCGTCACAAGGTGGCTGAACCCCAAAAGCTTCTGGAGGAGTTGAACAAAGCGGCAGAGGTAAGGAAAATGACCTAAAGAAAAGCGTAAAATCCTACTTTTTATGTAGAGCTTGACAAGACTACTTTTTGCACTATAATTTATTCAGATGGGTGAGGGGGAAAGCCTCCAATAAGGTGGTGAGCCCTCCTTGAAATGCTTAAAATCGCGAGGAGGAAGCGATGAAAAAACTAATCCCTCTAATCGCCGTTGCATTGGCAATGGCTATACCCTCAGTCATGGTAGCCGTCGAGTACAACGGCTACGATAACTCAACCAAAACGGTTCTGATGGAATGGGTAGAAGACGCAATCAATGCGGATAATATCCCGTTTACCTCTACGAGCGAGAAGGATGCTTTCCTGGCCTTGATAGATACCCTCTACGCTAAGCGCGATGCATCGGATTGGAGTGGCTGCGTTACCGTGGCGGGTTACCTGGGATCAGCAGTGCAGTATATCCAGGGATCAAGTATCAGGTCGTTGGTCGAAGACTGTTGCCAGGTCACCGCAGATGCCTATAACGATCCTTCCCACAATACGATCATGACACCAACAGTTAAGACATCTATCCAAGATGGGTTGAACGATGGTAACTCGGAGTCTCTGGGTGTTAAAGGAACACTTACACATCATGCTGAGATCGTGACCGAATATCCCGATGGCACAACAAAGACGGAAGCAGCTTGCACATGGAGTCTCGAGGTTGAAACAACCTAGGGATAAACCGAATACAGCAAATTACAGCTCAGGGAGAGTGTAATCTCTCCCTGAGCTGTATACGTCTAAAGTAAGGAGAAGTCAATGAATCAGACGTGGAAAGGAAAAGTAAAGGGTTGGGGAATAGCCCTATTCTTGGCTGTTATCAACACTGCCGCAGGACGCTCGATTTCCCCTGCTTCACCAACTGTTAATGTTAAGGACATGCTTAAAACGATAAATATGTTGTCTAAGTTGGTAATAGGAGATAGCGGCCTTGTAAGCAGTATGCCCATAAGTCCTTACGACAGTCTACCCCTATGGTTTCGACTCTCCGACAGCCTCGGTCAGCCTGTGGAAGGGTTAGCATGCACCCTAAGCGTAGGGCGAAAGAAGCTTGTAAGGTTCTCTGACGATTTTGGTGAGGTGCTTTTCTGGGTTCCACCGCCTAAGTTTTTTTCACGGGTTTTGCTTACGGCGCATCCTGATCGTACAGTTGAACTTAAGACTAAACTCACCGCATCGTCCTCTACAAGCCCGGGCGAGGGCTTTGGGACCGGTGAAGGCATGCTTGAGCTGAAGGATGATGGAATCAAGGTTCTTTACACTAATGAATACGAAACGAAAGGCCGCGAGATGATGGCCGCCCTCAAGCAAGAAAAACAAATCATTTGCGACTTGACTGGAATGCAATTGAACCTTTTAAAGGTAATTATAACCACCAATAACTACAGGTGGTGCCTTGGAGGTTGGGCAGTTTCTCCGGCTAGCAGGGCAGAATTCGACATCTTTAAATTCACTACACTTCCACATGAGTGGGTAGAAAGCTCTCTCAGTAACTACTACGGGGTTTATACTGACCCCAGAACACGATGGATTGGAGATGGGTTGGCCAACTATATTGCGTTTGAGATTAGCAAACGGCTTTTCCCCGAGATGACTAGGTTTTCTCGTGTTGAATATAAGGATTCCGGTGAGGTTTACGACCTTCGAACCTGGAGCCAAGGAGAGATTGAAAAATTCCTAGGGGGTGGATCGGTGGGCTATAAAGGTTATAACCTTGCACCCTACTTCTGGGCAAAGGTGATTGATAAATCCGAAGATTCTTTGATTATCGCTAAGTTCCTTGAGGAGTTCCGGCAAGCCGAAGACAAAAGCTCCCAGAACGCCATAGCAATACTCGAACGCCTTAGCGGACTGGACATAGATAAGGAACTGGTTATTACAGGCAAGGAGTATATCGAGAACGTCAATCGCTACTGGCCGGTTGTGATCCCAAGGGCTGAAATGAGTTATATACACGGAGGAACATTCTTTATGGGAGATAGTTCTAAAAGATCAACTTCGCCTGTCCGGAATGTTCAGCTTGAAAGCTTCTTCCTCGATCGCTACGAGGTAACCAATAAGCAGTTCTGCGGGTTCCTTAATGCAATGGGGAATCAGAAGGAGGGCGGTTCCTACTGGCTGGACGAATGGAACTACCCGGAAATCTTACATGAGGATACGGGATACATAGTCAGACATGGGTATGAGAACTACCCTGTCCGCCATGTAAGCTGGTACGGAGCCGCGGCTTACGCCAAATGGGCGGGCAAGCGGCTGCCGACTGAGGCGGAGTGGGAGTTTGCCGCGTCAAATAAAGGGACTACGCTTTACCCCTGGG
>DAOVCF010000025.1 GCA_030670165.1 Candidatus Stahliibacteriota bacterium
CGTAATCCAGGGGCAGAATCTCCAAAGCCGCTCCCCAGCCAAAGGAGGTGCCGAACTTGCCTTCGCCTGCGGCGTGATCCCAATCCAGGAATCTATCCTCAAGAGTAACCGTCCCCACAAGGGGAAACCTGCCGAAGAGATCGTTGTATTCGCTAAGCAACGGCAGCTCATAGGCATAGGCAAGAGCCAGGCTGTAATGCGAACTCCTACCCCCCAGGCTGTCCCTTACCCCAAGGGTGTCCGGCGAGGTAGGCAGCCGGGCTTCGAGCTTTGCAGCAAGATAACCCCAACGCAAGGAACCCAGGATGCGGCGTTTGTAGTAGGCTTCCATGTTGCCTAAAAAGACGTGGTTCGCGCTGTCGCCCGCAACCCTGAGCCATGGAAGGCCGATGCCGATCTCGTTGTAACCGTCGGGAGAATGAGCAAGGCTGCTTACCACAGGCGAAGAGAAATCGGGGTTGCCGCTTGAAGAGCGATACACGACGGCAAGCTCAGAGCATGCCGTGCCTATAAGCGCACCCGATTCCACGTCAGGTGATTTATGAGGCACGTACACATCGGCATACTGCGCGAAGAGCAAGGTGAGAATCAACAAACCCATAGGGGAAGTCTATGGAGGTTGGCAGCCCTGTCAAGCCTGCGCTGATTCGTTCTGCCGAGTCTTTAGTCCTTAGTTATTCCTTCTAATCTCCCGTGAGTTCAACTTTGAGAGCCGAGTAGGGGAACTCCTCTATGTCCACCGCTACCGGGATGGATCCGTACACGTAGGTGCCGCCGACGCTTTTGATGTTCACGTCCATCTCGCTGCCTGACTGCGCGTAAAGCGAAGAAGGTCCCCAAAAACCGCGCAGGGCGATAAGGCATAAGGCCGCGGCTATAACCACAAGAACGACCTTAAGGAACGGCGATGGGGTTAGACGGATATTGCCTGCTTTGTCGGAGTTCAACATGACTTCCTCCTTTGATTGGTGTTTACCGAACTTTAATCGGGATAAGGGATTTGGCAATACTCAACCCTCGCCGGAATCGCATAACCAAGAAAGACTGAGATTGGCACCTGGATCGCGGACTAATCCCCAGGGACTATTGTTTTACCCAAAGGCCGGGGCTAATCGAGAATAACTACCTTACAGGTACTCTTGTAGCCCATTGCCGACATCCGCACGAAGTAGATGCCTGCGGCCACCTGCGTGTTCCTGTCGTCTCGTTTGTCCCAGGTAAGCTTGTGATAACCTGCGGGAATCCTGCCTTGCTGAAGCGTCCTGACCAGAAGCCCGTCAACGCTGTATACCGAGATGTTAATCGCGGCCGTGTAAGGTAAGCCGTAGGAGATCTCCAGCCGGGAGGCGCCTCGAAGCGGGTTGGCGGATTTCGGCTCCAGGAAGAAATGATCCGGTACGGTTGCAAATTCTTCAGCCTCCGACTTCTGGTTGACCAGAAGAGAGCATGCAATAGAAAGAGGGTTGTCTTCCGGGTCAGGATCGTTGGACGTTATCACGAGGTAACCCACATAGAGCCCGGGTTGCTGACGGTCCCCCGACTCAAAGGTCACCTCAACGGCTTCGTAGTCCCTAGGATCAACCTCGCCTCCAGAAGGGCTAAAGGAGAGCCAGTCAAGATCGGCAAGCACGTAACCCCCAACCGGTAGAGCTCTCCGCTTCGACTCTCTACGTGCCTTTTGGGACCCCAAACGCGCAGGTGGAGGGGCTTCGTTTTCCTCTATGTTAAAGGTTAAAAAACACATCCCGATGTTGACCAAATAGAGACCGGTGGTTTCCCTTTCTCCCTGCTCGAGTTCTGCGGAGATGGAGGCAGGGAGAACAAGGATGTCGGAGGCCAGGATTTTGATGTAGTCCTGCTTTGTCTCGGTATCTTCCCCGCACGGGTTAGTGACCGTGAGGGATACGGTATAGGGTCCGGGTCCCTGGTAGTCATGGACCGGGCCCTGGTCATAGGAGGTGGAGTCGTCGCCGAACTCCCAGAACCAACTGTCAGGGAAGCCCATGGATGCATCTTTAAATCCAACCGTGAGGGGAGCGCATCCCTCTGTTGGATCGGCTGCGAACTCGGCCACCGGCAGTTCTCCAGCCAGGATATAGTCCTCTTTGACCAGGGTATCTGCGCCGCCAAGTCCTTGCACCGCCAGGCTCACCGTGTAAAGCCCCCGCTCCTCGTAGGTATGAACCGGGTTCTGCTCGGCAGAGGTAAATGAGTCGCCAAAGTCCCAGTACCACCACGTCACCAGACCTGCGCTTTGATCGGTGAAGGTTACGGTGAGCGGCGGCTCGCCGGATGTAGGATCTGCAGTGAAGTCGGCCACCGGCGGGTCGATGTAGTCGAACCGACCGGTATTGATGCGGTCGTGGCGAAATTTGGGCCATGCAGAGGAGGCCAACCCTCGAGAGGAACCCTCAAGGGCGTAGAGATTGCCGTCGTTGGAGCCGATGTAGATGGTGCCGTCCGGACCCACCGCAGGGGAGGACTCCACCGTACCACCGGTTTCGCAGCGCCACCCAAGCGTGCCGTCTGGGTTGATTGCATAGAGATAATGATCCCATGAGCCTACATAGATGGTCCCGTCCGAGCCTACAGCAGGTGAGGAGGACTTCACCTGGTCGCCGGTTTCGTAGCGCCATTTGAGGGTGTTGTCAGGATTGATCGCGTACAGATAGTGATCGGTTGACCCGATGTAAATGGTGCCGTTCGGACCCACAGCAGGGGAGGAATACACCAGGTTGTCGGTTTGGTAGCGCCATTTGAGACTGCCGTCAGGGTTGATTGCATAAAGATAGCCGTCAGTTGAGCCCATGCCTGTACCACGCGCTCCGATATAGATGATACCGTTCGAATCCAACGCAGGTGAGGCATCCAGTCCTTTACCGGTATTGTAGCGCCACTTTAGAGTGCTGTCAGGGTTGATCGCATAGACGTAGCTATCCTGTGACCCGACATAGATGGTGCCGTCCGAGCCTATCGCAGGCGAGGAGGATATCGGACCGCCGGTTTGGTAGCGCCACCCAAGCGTGCCGTCAGGGTTGATCGCATAGATGTAGTTATCCCGTGACCCGATATAGATGGTGCCGTCCGAGCCTACAGCAGGGGAGGAAAGCACCGGGCCACCGGTTTTGTAATCCCACAGAAGCGTGCCGTCAGGGTTGATCGCATAGATGCAGCTATCGGTTGACCCGACATAGACGGTGCCGTCCGAGCCTACAGTTGGAGAGGAATACACCCGGTTGCCGGTTTCGTAGCACCACCCAAGCGTGCCGTCAGGGTCAATTGCGTAGAGGTGGTTATCCCATGACCCGACATAGATGGTGCCGTCTGAGCCTATGGCGGCAGACGAGGTAACGCTCTTGCCGGTTCCGTATTGCCATTTCACGTCGCCGTTGTCCGGGATTGCCCACAACGGAACAGCCGCCCAGAAAAGCACCAAAAGTAAAGACAATGTTTTCATCACCACCTTCCTCCTTGGTTGTGGTTTTATTCGTGATGCCTATTGAGGATACTTCTTATCCTCAACAAATATAGTAACCCGTATTTATGGGTTGTCAACCCTTAAATGTAGATTGTCTGCATCTCAGGCCATCCTTAAGATCTACGAATTGGTTGCCAAATCCCATCCTCTGGATATACTACTCACAAATTGAAGGAAAAAAAGAGGAAAAATGGACAAAACGACATGAGTGAATCCGACCTTGCCACTCCGTTAGCGAAGGCGATCCTTGCGGCCTACGAAGGGGGCCAGGAGGACGAGCTGCTCGAGCCGCATGTGCTCGTTGACGAAGGGCGCAAACCGATCGGGCGCGTCGCTATGGACGATGGAGTCATCTTCTACGACATCCGCGGTGAACGAGAGATTGAGCTCACCCAAGCGCTCACCCAGAAGAGGTTCCCGCACTTTCCTACACAAGACCTCGACCTTTCGTTCGTCACCATGGTTCAATACAAAAAAGACTTGAATGTCCGTGCGGCCTTCCCCCCTTTAAAAGGGATCAAGAACACACTGGGTGAGGTGCTATCAAAGGCAGGCAAGCGCGCGTGCAAGATTACGGAGGCGGAGAAAGCCGTCCACCTTGCATACTTCCTCAACGGCAAGAGGGAGGAGCTTTACCCTGGGGAGGAACGCATAGTGGTGCCCACTCGCAAGGACGTGGCGACCTTCGATCAGGCTCCCCAGATGTCGGCGGCGGAAATCGCGGAGCAAACCTTGAAGCTGCTGGCCGACCCAACCGCGGACGTCGTGATCGTCAACCTGTGCAACGTGGACGTCGTAGGACACTTTGAGAACGAGGATGCGGTTCTTCGTGCGGTCCAGACGGTGGACGAGGCCCTGGGACGGATATTAAGATGCGCGAGAGAGAAGGAGGTGACGTCGGTGATCACCGCGGATCACGGCACGGTTGAGCGCTGGCTTTACCCGGACGGTACGGTGGATACGGGCCACACCCGGAGCCCTGTTCCGTTCATCGTGGACGAGGAAGGATTCACCCTGCGTGGTGGAGGCGAGCTCGCTGACGTTGCTCCAACCATCCTTGATCTCCTTGGTCTTGCTCAACCAGCCGAGATGACCGGGCAAAGCTTGATCGAGGACCAGGCTCCACGCGCAGAACGTCTGCTTCTTTTGATCCTTGACGGCTGGGGGCACAACGACGAGGTATACGGGAACATGATCGGCAAGGCTCGAACCCCCAACTTCGATGAGCTTTGGACCGGCAGACCGCACACGCTTCTTGCCGCCGCAGGCGAGGCGGTCGGGCTGTCTGATAAGAGTGTAGGCAACTCCGAGGCAGGACATCTTCACATAGGGGCGGGCAGGCGCGTACTCTCGGATCGGGTAAGGATCGATAAGGCGATTGCCGACGGTTCGTTTGCAAAAAACGAAGCGTTCCTGTGGGCCATAGAGGAAGCCAGGAGAAAAGGAGCCGCGCTTCACCTTCTGGGTATAGTGAGTTTCTACTCCTCGCACGGGTCGGTGGAGCATCTCAGGGCCTTACTGAAACTCTGCCAGCAGCAGGAGGTTTCACCGGTCTACGTGCATGCGATGCTTGGCAGGCGCGGCGAGCGTCCCCAGGCCGGTGCGCACTACATAGGGACGATCGAGTCCGAGTGCAGGGAGCTTGGTGTCGGACAGGTTGCAGGCGTCATAGGCCGCTACTGGTCGCTTGACCGGGAGAAAAACTGGGATCGGATCGAGCGCACCTACCGCTGGCTGGTGGAAGGCGAAGGGATACATACTCCCCTTATCCCTTCGGGATAAAAGATCGCAGTAGGGAATGAAATGGCGCCCTCGGCGTCCCCTATGATTCTGATTCCGATCTTTTTCTCCGCAGGAGAAAAAGGAGGATGTTTTTGCGATCTTTTTGCCGGAGGCAAAAAGGAGCACTATTGGGGTCCCCGCGGCGTTGCGAAGTAACGGCGTGGGGTGTTAAGTTCGGGGTTCCCGCGAAAACGCGCTGCGTTTTTGTGGGGTAATTTATAGTTCTGCGCTCTGCTCGAACTCTAAGAAGTCCTTATCCTGAGCGTCCTGGATAATCTGGTAGGCAAACTCGGCCGCCTCACGCGGGACCACAACCCGCACCATCGTCTTCTTTGCGGAGAACGGACGCAGGTAAGCGGGCGCCTCCTCGATAAGATGAACCTCAATCTCTGAAGCACTGAGCAGTCCCGCAATCACTACTGCTTCCTCGCGGCCGCAGGTATGGATACAAACGAACTGATCCATAATGCTCAGACTACTCCTGGCGAGTGTTTTGTCAAGCGCAGGCAATCTCACAAGGGCTTTTCGATTCCATTGATTAAAAGTTTACAGTCAAAACCAAAGTTGACAAATGAGCGTTATTGATTAGAGTAAGAGCATGAAGCAGCACGGTGGAGCAATGCTGTGGCCCTCTGAGCTATTCACGGTCTTTACCGCGATCAAGAAGGCGTTCCTCGGCTTTTATGGACGCCTTATGCGGATCAAGGTTTTCGGCGAGGAGATGTGGAGAGAACTTCGCAGTAACGCTATCGTGGTGGCCAATCACATGACCGGTGCGGACTCCATTATTCTTCAGATCGCGCTTAAACGTAGGCTATTCCTGCTGGCGGCCCGGAAGTGGTTCCAGGGCCGCTTCATCGGGTTCTTCATGACCTTCTTCTGCGAGATGGTGCCGGTGGCCCTGGAGAAGGGAGCACGTAACCTCCTGGGTATCAAGCGGGCACTTGCACTTCTTAAGAACAGACAAAGCCTGGCTGTGTATCCTTCAGGGCGTATGAGCAGGGACGATTGCATGCAGGAGATCAACGACGGCGCCGCCTATCTTTCCATCAAATCCGGAGCACCTATCGTACCTGTGTATCTAAAGAATCTCGCCTACGGTCCGGAGCCGGGATCGCGTCCCTGGATAACCGAGACCTGGGAGGGTCTTGGCTCTGTGGCGCACAATATCTTCAACCGAAAGATAGAGGTCCATATCGCGCCGTCCATCTACCCCAGGAAGGGGGTTGACCGCAGGCGGGAGATGACACGCCTCAACGCCGAGATACGCCGCTCGTTCGAGGAACTCCGCCAAAAAGCAAGCCTGAGCTAAGTGCTCCCAACCTCGAAAGATGCCCGAATAAAGAAGAGAGCGATACGCACATCAATCCACGTTTTGTTTCTCCAGCTTCTTGCGGACAGTAACCTTGTACTGAACCAAAATCCCCACCAGCCCCAGCACAACCCAGCACAGCAACATAATATAGTAACGGACCGGAGCATGCCGAATTATCCAGGGGTCCCGGAATACATCTATGGGATTAAGTGGCCAACCAAAGAAGGAGAAAATTCCTGCAACAATCCCCCACGATCCTGAGAAGGAAGTGGCGAGTATTATCATTAACTTTTGGAAGATGACAGCCAGTACCCCACCTATAACTGCAAGCACCACCAGGATAGCCGGATAAGTTCCGCCTAGCGTAATTCCTAACACGTAACCTAATAAGACACCAAGAACTGCACCTATTACAAATACGCCTACAAGATAGAAAGCTACCATCAAAACAGCACCTATGATGCCCCCGAGTAAAGCCGCCAGAATCACTAAGAAGAGAGGCGCATTTAGAATATATGCAACGAATCCTGCGATCAAAGCCCCCAGCATAAACCCCCAGATCCCCAACAGTATCTTGAAGATACGATACCCGAAGAAACAGTTGAGGACGCCGAAGATCAAAGAAAGCAGCGCTAAAATAAAACTTACCCCCCAGACCGCGTTTTGAATCATGAGACTAACCATACTTTCATAAACTATTCAGACAATCATAAGGCTTAGCATCGATATGTCAATAAAAAGGGAGCCGACTCTGCCGGCTACCCTGGCGAGGGAAGCGTTACACATAAGTCGCCATGGAGCGCGTTAACCCCACGTTACCCCCTCGTAAATCCGTGACATTTAGGCAAGCGATTTTGATCACATCGGCGTTGAAATCCATCAGTGAGTTAACTCCTTGAGCTTCACGTTGCAGGCGAGGTCTACCGCGAGAAGGTAGAGGAGTCCTTGACCACCTACCTGAAGCAGCAATCGCAGATCGCTAAAGTGTTAGAGGCGAGTTCGGCGGAACTCGCCTCTATTTTATCGGGGCGACTGGATTTGAACCAGCGACCCCTAGCACCCCAAGCTAGTGCGCTATCCGGTCTGCGCCACGCCCCGATGGACAGCGAACCTGTCTTACCTACGATTATATCGAGACAGGAAGTCAGTGTCAAGCTCAAGGTGGCCTTGACAAGCGGCTTGTTCGGCCTAAGCTTCTTTCCAGAGGCAGATGTGAAGTTAGTTCATCTTATCCAGCCCAACCGGGTTTTTCTTAACCTGGAGGCGAAGAATCTTGAGGAAGCGATCCGGCTTCTGGTGCCGCTGGTGATACACGACAAGCCGCAGGTAGATCAGATGCGACTGATAGATGAGGTGCTCGGCCGCGAGCGGCTGGTATCCACGATAGTTGGCCGGGGCTTTGCCCTTCCGCACGCCCGATCGGACGAGGTATCCGAGCTAACCATAGGTGTTGGTATCTTCCCTGAAGGGCTCGAAAACCCCACCCCTGACGGCAAGCCGGTTAAGGCGGTCTTTTTGCTTCTCGAACCGAAACGGGTCTCCAAGCTTTATCTCAAAACCCTCGGGGTGCTTGCCCGCCTGGCCAGGATGGAAGGCATACTTTCTAAGCTGGTCTCGGCTAAAGATTCCGATCAATTCATAGAGACGATAAAAGAAACCGATCTCGTGGTTACCGAACGCCTCTGCGCCGGCGATATCGCCCGAAGCACCGAGTCTGCTTACCTGGGAATGACTTTGAAACAGGTAGCTGACCTTTTCTTCCGCAACGATATCCTGACCATGCCGGTATTAAACACAGCTGAGAAGGTGGTGGGGGTGGTTCGCTGCTCCGATCTCCTCCATGCGGCGATGCCAGAGTACGCAAAGATGATAGGCGGCCTACGCTTTCTGTCCGAGTTCGAGCCATTCGACCGCTTTCTGCACGAGGAGGACCGCATGCCGGTGGATTCGGTTATGACTCGGGATTTCATCCAGGTAGAGGAAACGGCTTCCATCGTAGAGGTAACAAGCCTTCTTCTGCATCACAAGGAAAACGCCCTGGTGGTCACCAAGGAGGCAAACTACCTGGGGATGATCTCCCTGCGTGACATCATAACCAAGGTGATGCGCACTTAAGTATCGATGACTCCTGGGGCCTGGTTCGCGGCTGCGATCTTTATCGCAAGCTATATCGCCATAGCCACTGAAAAAATAGACCGTACTATCGTAGCGCTTGTCGGGGCAGCTCTGATGCTGATCCTGGGGCTGATAGATCAGACAAACGCATTCAGGCATATAGACCTCAACGTTATCTTCCTCCTTGCAGGAATGATGATTATCGTGAACATCGTGAAGCGCTGTGGACTCTTTGAGTGGCTTGCACTTTCCACCGCCAAGCTCACCGGAGGAAAACCCGTCCTTCTCCTCGTTACACTTTCACTGGTCACGGCAATTGTTTCCGCCTTCCTGGACAACGTAACCACCATGATGCTTATAGGTCCAATGACCCTTCTTGTTGCGGACGCACTGCGCATCGACCCTGTGCCGCTTTTGATCTCCGAGACCATGGCTTCCAACATCGGAGGCACCGCCACCCTTATCGGTGACCCGCCCAATCTCCTGGTGGGAAGTGCTGCCAATCTCAGCTTCCTTGATTTCCTTACGAACATGGCCCCCCTGATCCTGATCATACTTGTGATTTTCATCCTTATGGGCACGGGTCTTTTCGGAAAGTCCCTTCGCAGAACTCCTCCCAACGTTTCAGCTCTAGCTTCGCTTCAGCCTCGCAAAGCCATACGGGACAAGTTTCTTTTGTGGAAATCCCTGGTGGTGCTGCCGGTTGTTTTCGTTGCGTTCGTGCTTCACGGGATGCTTGATGTAAAACCCGCCACCGTAGCCCTGGGGGGTGCGGCACTCCTTTTGCTCCTATCCCAGCTCCCTCCAAAGAAGCAGAAGATCGATCCGGTGGAGACCCTTCTGGCCGAGATCGACTGGCCAACGCTCTTCTTCTTCATAGGTATGTTCATAATGATCGCCGGGCTTGAGGCAACCGGCGTAATCAAGGTTCTTCTCGACCTTCTGGTCGCCCTTACAGGGAGCAACCTGCTTTTCGCCTCGATTGTAATAATGTGGGGAGCGGCGATTCTGACGATGGTCACCTCGGCTGTACCTTTTGTGCTTGCGATGATTCCTGTAATTCACGGTCTCGCCGCCCAGGGTATCGAGCCCATCGAGCCTTTGTGGTGGTCGCTTGCGCTGGGTGCTTGCCTTGGAGCAAACGGAACCATGATAGGAAGCGCTGCGAACATGGTCGTTGCAGGTATCTCCAGCCGTTCAGGGCACAAGATAACCTTCGGCATGTTCACCAAAAAAGGCTTGCCTATTGCTATCGTGTCTTTGGTTCTTGCAAGCCTCTACGTCTGGCTACGCTACTTCGTGCTGGCAGGCAACTAGATGCAATGTTTATGATTACCTGATCCCATGAGTACCCAAGCCTGGATCACCGTCGCTATATTCGTCGCCAGCTACATAGCGATCGCTACCGATAAGATCGACCGTTCCTTAGTTGCGGTGGTCGGCGCTACCATCATGCTGGCAACCGGTATAGTGGATCAGGGAAGTGCCTTTGCTCGAATCGACCTTAATGTGATCCTGCTCCTGGCCGGAATGATGGTAATGATAAGTATCGTGAAGCGTTCAGGGCTCTTCGAGTGGCTTGCCATCTCAACAGCCAAGGCTACCGGAGGTCGCCCGATACTTCTATTGATTGCGCTTCCCCTGATCACAGGCATCACCTCCGCTTTCCTCGACAACGTAACAACCATGATACTTATCACCCCTATAACCCTGGTAATCGCCAACACCCTGGGGATTGATCCGGTACCGCTTATCATCTCCGAGACCTTCGCCTCAAACATCGGCGGAACGGCCACCCTGATCGGCGATCCTCCCCACATGCTGATAGGAAGCGCGGCAAACCTGAGCTTCCTCGATTTTCTTACCAACCTCGCCCCAATCGTCGTCATTATACTGGTGGTCTTTACTGTGATGATCACCCTTACTTTCGGAAGTAGGTTGAGGAGAACCGCCCCCAAAACAGCCGCACTCGCATCACTCACACCCAAAAAGGCGATAAAGGGTAAGTATCTTCTGTGGAAATCGGTGGGGGTTTTGGCAGTTGTATTCACGCTGTTCGTGCTCCACGGCGCGCTTGGGATGAAGCCTGCAACAGTGGCTCTCATTGGAGCATCCCTCCTGCTGATCCTATCCCAGCTCCCTCCACGCGAAGCCAAGATGGACTCCATGGGAATCCTTCTGGCAGAGGTCGACTGGCCCACACTTTTCTTCTTCATAGGTATGTTCATAATGGTCGCCGGGCTCCAGGCCGCCGGGGTGATCGCCGTCGTGGTCAATCTGGTGGTGAATCTTACCCGCAGCCATCCCCTTTTAACCGCGATGGCAGTCCTATGGGGGTCGGCTTTCATGACCATGATCCTCTCGGCGGTTCCCTTCGTGGTTGCGACGATCCCGGTGATCCAGTCGCTTGCGGCTCAGGGAGTAGGACCTGTGGAGCCTTTGTGGTGGGCGCTCTCACTGGGTGCAGCCCTTGGGGCGAACGGAACCTTCATAGGCTCTGCCGCCAACATGGTAGTGATAGGGATCTCGGGCCGCTCCGGCCACCCCATAACCTTTGCCGAATTCACAAAGAGGGGGTTGCCGATTACAATAGTTTCACTTATTCTGGCAAGCCTTTACATTTGGCTAAGATACTTTTGATGCTCCTTTTGCCCTGCTGGCACTAAGATAAAAGATCGCTGGAATAATCTGAGCAAGACGACCGTTAGGTCATCCCTGCAGACAGTGATCTAACCTTACTGGAGGGCGTGCTACGGATTACGGGTTGACTGCGTCACATAGCGTCCTATAATTCAGTAAAATAAGGAGGATCGCGTGAAGAAAATCGTGTTTTTGACTTTGGCCGCTTTGGTGGCCGCATCCTTTGGATGCTTTTATGGAAAAGAAGCGTCCGAAACGGCGACCGTTGATTACGCCGCCGCACTTTACGATCGTGTCGAGATAGAGACCGAAAACGGCGAGATAACCTCATCGGTAAACTCCGACTCTCTGATTACGATAACCCTTACCAAGTGGGTCACCGGCCCCTCGGCAAAAGTCCATCTGGACGATATAGAGATTCACGTTACCAAGGATACCACGGGCCGCGTTCTTCGAATCTTCATAGAGATTCCAAACGTCTCCACGCGGAGCTACGGCTGCGACGCTGACATCACTTTGCCCGAATCCCTCTATGTTAACCTTGTGACTTCCAACGGCAAGATGAAGGCTGCAGGCCACCAGAATGGTCTGCGTCTAGTGACATCCAACGGCAGGATAGACATCGCCAAAACCGCCGGGGATGCAGAGCTTGAAACCTCAAATGGTGCGATAGCCGTTGATCGCCATTCAGGCGATATCACAGGTGAAACCGCAAACGGTGAGGTGACAGCAGGCGTGATTATGCCTGTAAAGGATGGAACCTGCAGGTTCATCTCCTCCAATGGTGCCATTACAGTGGCGGTGCCTGATTCGGTGTCGGCAACGATCAGAATCGAAACCTCTAACGGAAACATAAGCGTCGATCCCGATCTCCCCACCCAAGGGGACTACAACTCCGACGATGACATCTACGAAAGTAAGATGGGTGACGAGTCCGGTGAGATAGACCTCGAGACCTCAAACGGAGACGTGACGCTTAAGAAGCTATAACCACCCCAAACGGATTCAAAGAATCCGTCCGGGGACCCCGGAAAAAAATAACGCGAGAGGCCCACAATGTGAGCCTCTTTTCTTGTCAATTCAAGAGTTGCAAAACTCAAGACCCGGACTATAGTCCCGTATGAGAAAGGGTCTAACCCTTCGACCTGCCGAACCTGAAGATGCACCCCAGGCGGCAGCACTCTTCTACTCCACCGGCCCGGCGGCATTCAACCTCGCCTTCGGTTCTCAAGACAAGGCAATCTCCATAATCCGTAGGCTGTTTGCAAAGCCCGGCAACCCGATGAGCTTTGAGCACACCACTGTCGCGGAACTGAAAGGACAGGTTATAGGGATCCTGACCGTCACCGACCGCACGATCAAGGCTCGAACCCAGCCACAGATGGGAGCCGAACTTTTGAGAATCTGCGGACCCGCGTCCCTTCTCTTCCGACTGCCCATCCATCTTCGCCTGCAACGCCTGACCAGGCTGGCCCAGGACGGAGAACTTTGCGTCGAGGACATCGCCGTTTCCCCTCAGGTACGCGGGAAGGGGATCGGTCGCCTGCTTATGCAGGAAGCCGAACATCTTGCAAGACGTAAAAGCTACACCCTTATCTCCCTCTACGTCCTACGAGACAACCTGCCGGCCATCGACTTCTACCACAGGCTAGGCTACGTGTGTGATGAGGAAAAGACTGATTGCTGGCTTGCAAGGCGCTACGGATTCAGAGGATTCTTACGCATGGTTAAACCGACTGAGCAGGTCGCCGATAAATTTCAATAGGTTAAAGGTTAACCTGCTTAATTTTTAACCTGACTCACATTTGTGACCTCGGAATGCTTGACAAACCCCTGAAAAATCGTTACTATCCATAATTACCTGGGGTTATTGTGTGTTTGAAGGCAAGTGTAGACGGTGTAGCATGCAGGCAAACTTGCCTGGAAACAACTTGGGGAAGTTGGCAGGCTTAATATCTGTTTAGGAGAATCTCAGATGGGTAACGGTTATTTCAAACCTACGAAGTACAAACTAAGGTGTCTGGGGTGCGGCAAGGAGTTTACCGAGGACAATCATCTTCTTTCCTGCGACGCCGAGCACGGCCCTGCGTTTCTACGTACGGAGTACGAAGAAAAACAACTCACGGTACACGAAGAGGCCTCTGGTATGTTTCGTTTCTCAGACTGGCTCCCTCTGCGCAGGCCGATAGAAAACTCGGCTTTGCCGGTGGCATACAAAAGCGAAGGGCTTGCATCTCATCTGGGACTCTCAAATCTCTGGATAGTTTTTTCAGGCTACTGGCCTGACCGCGGGGCGAACATGCGTACATGTACTTTCAAGGAACAGGAGGCGCCGCCGGTTCTTTCAAGGTTCACCGACGATTCCAGAACCATAGTAGTGGCCTCGGCAGGCAACACCTCAAGAGCGTTCGCAGAGATCTGTTCTGCCAACGGCATCCCTCTTCTGATGGTTGTCCACGAGGCAGGACTATCTTGCATGTGGTCGACTAAACCCTTCTCGGATTCGGTCAAGCTGGTTGCTGTAACTGGTGACGCAGACTACTTTGACGCCATTCATTTTTCCGGTATGATCGCCTCTCTTCCAGGATATATTCCCGAAGGTGGTGCAAAGAACGTGGCGCGCCGTGACGGGATGGGAACGTCGGTCCTTGCCGCGGTCACTGCCGCAGGGAGGATTCCTGATCACTATTTCCAGGCGGTTGGATCCGGTACAGGCGGGATTTCCGCGTGGGAGGCGGCCGAGCGCCTGCGTGCCGACGGTCGCTTCGGGGACGTAGGAATGAAGCTTCACCTTGTGCAGAACCACCCCTTTACCCCGCTAGTGGACGCATGGAATCAAGGCTCACGCAAGCTTCTACCCATGGACGAGGCGGAAGCCAGACGACGGATATCTCAGATTAATGCCAACGTTCTCTCGAACCGCAGACCGCCCTACTCGGTTAAAGGTGGGGTCTACGATGCGCTTGCCGACACCCAGGGTCATATGTACTCGGTGACGAACGGGGAAGCTGACGCAGCAGATGAGCTTTTTCTCAAGACCGAAGGGATAGACCTTACCCCTGCGGCGGCCGTGGCCGCAGCGGCTTTGAAGAAGGCAATCGAGCGAAAGACCATTGCAGCAGACGAGATGGTTCTTTTGAACGTCACCGGCGGCGGGCAGAAACGCCTGTTTGCCGAACACAAAATTAACTACTTGAAGCCGTATCTCGAGGTGCGACG
>DAOVCF010000153.1 GCA_030670165.1 Candidatus Stahliibacteriota bacterium
ACGTTGACTCGCTTGATTCTTCTGCCCGTTGCATCGTAGAGGCTCAGGGTGCCTTGCTGGCCTTGAGGGATTGAGTAGCTAACGCAAAGGGGATCGGTGAAGGAACGGACTTCAATGATCATGTTGTCGGTGGTGGGAGCTTCAGCGATTCCCGTGTAGATGAGGAATTTAGAGAGTTGGTCGTCTTCATCCGACTCGTCTGGTTCCATCACGGTGCGGATGGTCAGGATATAGTTTCTTGTGAATGAATCGAATTCCTTGAAGGATACGGTATCCTCGGTGTCGGAGTCCAACGACCAGGGCAGGGTGTCGGAGTAGGCTAAGCCGGAGGTGTCCCAAATCTCCGCGATCACCAGGAAGCTGTCCGCCGGTTCTCTGCCGAAGTTCTTGATGCGGGCTTCGGGCACGTATGGTGTACCTTCTCTCAGGGAGTCGCCCGAAAGTATCTCCTTCACCCCAACGTCGTAGTCCGCGTAGCCGGTCAGCCGCACACCGTCAAAAAACGCCTTCTGGCTGCGCCAAGCACCGAAATACTCGTAACTAGCCTCATAAAGGAGGAATGTGTCAAGCTTTATATCCTCTGATAACCCCTTCTCCCCAATAAGATCAGCTTTTAGGTCACGCTTGAGGCTGTGCCACACCCCCTCAGTAGGTATTGTATCCGAGAATATTTTGCGAGTCGGGGTATCCGGGATAGGTGTGGACCAAGGAGGTAACCACCCATACCAGACCTCAATAAAAACCCCGGATGGCCTGGCGAAGTAAAGTCCTACGCCATAATCCGAGGCAGAGCTCTTAACGCCTTCTCTGCGAAAGAGCACCCGGTGGAAAAGCTCAAGGCTGTCCAGGTCCTTCAATGGTTTAGGATAGGGGATTATTTCATAGAAATACCCTATAACTCCATAAAAATCAGGAAGATCTTGCCCAGGTCTTCTACGTCCATCTATCGAACCGCAGTAGTTCCCGATATAGGCACTGTCAGGATCGTGGCGGTTATAAAGGGTAGAGTCGAAATCCCCAGGTTTGTTGATTTCAGAACGTTCAAGCCACAGTTCACTGTCTTTTTCGAACCCTGCGTCCTTGATGAGGTTCACCGGTTCAAGGGCAAAAAGCACTACCGGCAAGAACACGAACGCAAACAATCGTTTCATCTTACGCCTCCTTTCTTGGTGATTCCATCATACACTCCCTTCCTCCCCTGTCAAGAGAGGGGGAGCTAATGCTCCCCCTTAATCTTCCTTACTTGATTAGCACCATCTTTTTTCACCCCACAAAGTCGCTTCGTGGCTTTGCGGGGACCCCGGTTCTTATTTTATAAGAACCATTTTCTTGGATGCCTGGTAATCTCCAGCAGTGAAGCGCACGAAGTAGACCCCGGACGCACAGCGGCGGTTGACGTTGTCACGGCCTAATGGGGAATACCTGATGGGATACGTCCATATCCAGCTTGACAGATGAGAATTATTCGGCATAGTAATACATGGGTCGAAGGTTGTCGGGCATGCGAGTTGCGGTCGCGCTGGCCGTGATTTTGTCCTCGGGCTGCGCCATGAGGCAGACCTTTGCAGATCTCAGCAGAAAGAGGGGTCCTGTCAGCCCGGAGGAGATCAAAAGGTACGAACGGTTCATCAAACGCAGCGCGCCCTCCGAGCAGGCTTTCGTGGCGCTCGAACGTGTTGCCGAGCCTTACATCCGTGCCGGCGAGTGGGAGCAGGCGGCAGAGGTCTACGAACGCTATCGGGGGTGGTTTGATACCATGGACGAGCGGTTTGAAAAGGTAATCGCGGTGCTTGAGGCTGCCGAAGAGGGTCTTGTGGTCGCCAACCTGGGTCAGGGCATCAACACCAGCGCTCACGAAGGGTTGCCCGTACCCACAGCCGACGGAAGGTATCTTTATTTTACCGGCAAGGACCGCTCAGACGGCTTCGGCGAGGAGGACATATTTGTTTCCATATTCGAGAACGGCGGATGGGGCAAGGCCGAGAATCTGGGTGCGGGTGTTACGGGTGTTACGGGCGTTACGGGTGTTACGGGTGTTAATACTATGCGGAACGAGTCGCTTTGCTCGATCTCGGCGGACGGCAACCGGCTTATACTTTTCGGCAACTACCAGGGTAGCTTTGGTGGCGGCGACATCTTTTATTCCGACAGGACTCGGCATGGTTGGGGCAGGATGCAGCATTTCCCAAGGCCTATAAACAGCATATACTTCGAGTCCGACGGGTTCATCTCAAGCGACGGCAAGGCGATACTTTTTACCTCGGACAGGCCTGGCAACATCGGGGAGTTTCACCCCAAAGATGAGCCGTTCCACGGCAACACCTGGGGGAATACCGACATATACGTTTCGCAGCGCACCGAGCAAGGCTGGAGCGAACCGATCAACCTCGGTCCGATTATCAACACCCCTTTTGCAGAACGCACGCCGTTCCTTCATCCTGACGGCAAGACCCTTTACTTCTCATCCGACGGTCACTACGGTCTGGGCAGGCTGGACGTGTTCAAAACGGTCCGGCTGAGTGAGACATCGTGGACATCCTGGAGCGAACCTCGCAATCTGGGCAAACAGATCAACACCGCGGGCGACGACTGGGGGTACACGGTTGCTACATCCGGAGAGGTTGCCTACTTTGCCGCGTATGGGGTGTATGAAGGGTACGGCGGCTACGACATCTACTCGATCACCCTGCCCGGCCAGGCGCGGCCCGAGGCGGTGGCAACCATCCGAGGCAAGGTTACCGACGAGCAGGATAACCCCCTGACCGCGGCGATAAAATGGGAGAATCTGGCAACAGGTGAGAATGCAGGCGAACTCAGAAGCAATCCTCAAGACGGAAGCTACTTCATCGTTCTGCCACTGGGGGCAAACTACGGCTACTACGCGGAGAAGGAGGGCTACTATCCGGTTTCAAAGAACGTAGATTTAACCGAACAAACCGAGGCGGTGGATATAACGGAAGACATCGTCATGGCCTCGATTTCAGAAATCAAAGAGAAGGGAACAGCGGTGCGGATCAACAACATCTTCTTCGAGTTCGACCGCTACAGCCTGAAGCCCGAATCCTTTCCTGAGCTCAACCGCCTTGCAAAGGTGCTCAATGAGAGCCCTGATATGAAGGTGGAGATAGCGGGCCATACCGATGATATCGGCTCGGAGGTGTATAACCTGGAGCTTTCGCGCAAACGAGCTGGGTCCGTGGTAGGCTACCTTATTTCGGTTGGATGCAATCCTGCCAACCTAATTCCCAGTGGCTACGGCGAGCAAAAGCCCATCGATACCAACGAAACCGAGCAGGGCCGGGCACAAAACAGAAGGGTAGAGTTCAAATTCCTGAAATAATCATCGTGAGCAACTTCCGCAGGGATTTACCTTATGAAGCTTGAGACAGGGGAGCTTAGGTAAACCGCAAGGATGGTGGTATTGAGAAAAAACCTACCACATCTCCTTTAGGTCCCGCCTGAAATCCGGACGGTGTTTTAACTCCACCCCCAGCCTTTCCTGCACCCAGCCGTTCTCAAATCCTAAATCGAACATGTAGGAGGCCGCATCCTGATACTCACGAACGGTCAGGGTTCGATCGTAAGGCGTACCCTTCATCCTTGACGTAGGGAAGTACTGCCCCATCAGTGAGATAGCAACCTGAACCCCAGCGGTTTCTTTTAACATCCGTAACACACCTTTAGTGTTCTCGACCTCCGTGGGGATAACCAGATGCCTCACAATCACACCCTTTCGTGCGACGCCCTCCTCGTCAGTCTCAAGTTCGCCCACCTGGCGCCACATCTCAGCAAGGGCTATCCGATTTATTGCTGGATAATCCGGCGCTTCTGAGAGTCTCTTTGCAAGCTTTGAATCTGCGTACTTTGCGTCAGGGAGGTAGATGTCAACGATCCCATCAAGCAGCTTGAGCGCTTCCAGGCTTTCGTATCCCCCGCAGTTATAGACCAAAGGAAGCCTAAGTCCTTGATCTGCTGCAAGCTTAAGACCCTCCAGCAGCCAGGGCAGGTAGTGTGATGGCGTTACCCAGTTTATGTTGTGTACACCCTTGTCCTGCAGGGCCAGCATCCCTTTAGCGAACTGCTCCACCGATATATCCACGCCCTCGCCTTCAAGGCTTAACTGCCAGTTTTGACAGAACTTACAGCGAAGCGAGCAGTGGGAGAAGAAGACGGTGCCCGAGCCGCGGCAGCCTGAAAGCACCGGCTCCTCGCCTAAGTGTCGTATGAACGTAGATACCCGTAACACCCCCTCCGCCCGGCAGACTCCGAGTTCGCCCTCAAGTCGCCTCACCCCGCAGGCGCGTGGGCATAACTTACACAAATGCGCAAGTTCCCAGGCCTGCCCGATTCGTTCGTCCAGCTCACCGGACCGCACCAGGCCAAGGTAGCGAGGAACTGTTTTAGTCACACGGAATTTTATTTATTTATAGAAGGAGGTCAAGGGGCTGCAGGTTTTATGGACAAAAGCTGGACAAAAGCGCGACTGCGTCGCAATTACAGATTGAAGATTCAAGATTGAAAGATTGCAGATTGGAAGATTAGAAGATTCAAGATTGAAAGATTTAAAGATAGCTCCGCAAACGTCATCCTTCGGTAGCGAAGTTAGTCTTCTTTGGCAAGTAGTATACCCTATGGGGCAAGAATTGCCCCAAGGGGCACGCTGCCACCTCACGTTCCTTGAGTCCAAGATGTTGGTATCTTTTGTGCATACATCCTCAGACCGTGGGGGGGGAAGGATTCCCAATAACGAAATCCCTCTCGCTTTCCAAGGTGTTGCACTTCATTATTGAACCCACGCTTTACAACCTTCC
>DAOVCF010000108.1 GCA_030670165.1 Candidatus Stahliibacteriota bacterium
ACCTACCGGATCATTGATAATATCGAGCCTTTATTGCCAAAAGACAAGGTCCGCTACGTTATGGGCGCAGGATACCCCGCAGATCTTTTAGGGATGGTTTCACGCGGCATTGATCTCTTCGACTGCGTTTTGCCCACGCGCAACGGCAGAACCGGCTCGGCGTTCACGAAAAAAGGACAGATAAACCTGCGCAACGCCCGGTATAAGGATGACTTAAAGCCTGTGGAAGAGGGATGCAGTTGTCCCACGTGTCAAGAATATACCCGAGCCTTTATTCGGCATCTCCTCATAGCAGATGAGATACTTGGGGCTCGGCTTTTATCCATCCACAACCTGCACTTCTTCTATACCATGATGGAAGAGATACGCTCGGCGATAGGGAATGGACGATTCCCTGAATATAAAAGTCAAAGGTTAGAGGAGTTAAAGAGCGGTGTTAAGGAAGTGGCTGGATAGCTGGCGCAGGAATCCTGATCGCGACCCACGACCTGCGATCGTAAACTTCTTCACCTACACCGCCGCGATGATCCTCTTCATTCAGGTTCAGGTGGTGGCGAAGCAGCAGACGGATAGCAACTTCCTTGTGGGTCTTGCAACCGCCGCCTATCACCTGCCTTACTTTCTTTTCGGGGTATTCTTCGGTCGGCTGGGCGACTTCATCCGCAGACGCATGATCATTATTGCAGGCTGCCTGCTGACCGCGTTGGGCTCACTGCTCATAGGGTTGTTCATGGAAAGTTACCCTGCGCTCATGATCGGAAGGGCGTTGACCGGCATCGGCATGGGTATGCTTCCGGGTGCGCTTTTTGCCTCGACCGTGGAACGTAAGGCTTCGATCGGCATCTTCGCAGCTTTTGGTTCACTTGGGTGGACTCTCGGTTCGTTCCTTGCCCCAGGGCTTGGTTCCCGTCCGCTTACCTTCTTTATCGCTGCCGGAATGGCCGCCTTGCCTGCCTTTCTAGGCCCGAGCTTCCGGGAGCTTCCTCAGCGTCCGAAGACAAAATTCTTCTCTTTTGCGGTCATCAAGAGGTACTGGCCGATATTTACCGGTTTCTTCCTGCGGCACACCGGTGCGCTCTCGATCTGGGTAACGTTTACCCTCTTCCTGAATCAGCGCGGGGTTTACGGGTCTCTTATTCCAGGGATAGCGATTCTCGATCTGATGGGATTGATCTATGCGCTCAATCCCCTAGGTCAGGTCTTCTTTATGCTTTTCATCGAGAGGTTCAAGCCCAGGATAATCCTGCCCCTGGGTTATATAGGCTCGGCTGTGGTTTTTCTGGGTTACATCTTGGTACCTAATCCATGGCTGTTTATTCCTCTTCAGATCCTCCTCGCGTTTACCTGGTCGGCAGTATACCTTGGCTCGCTCGTCTACCTTTGCAGATCATGTGCAGAGGAGCGCTCCACTGTCTCAGGCGCGTTCAACGCGGTAATGGGTCTTTGTGGGATATGCGGTTCGCTCCTTGGCGGGGCTTTATCAACTGTAAGCTACGAGCTTTCCATGATCGTCGCCGTAGGTCTCGCATTTGCGGGCCTTGCGGTCGTCTTCTTCGGCGAGAGAAGATTATTTAGACCCCACCCGGTTACTGCGTAACCGTGCGGGGACCCTGAAAGGTCCATCAAGGCAGGGATGCATCAACCCTCTCAATGAATTTCAGGAAAAGATAGCCGAATAGGAGTGCTGTTCCAACACCTGCAAGAGCGCCGGTTGCAAACCTCAAGAGGTTCGTGCTCTCCCAAGGGGTGATAAGCTGAAGGAGACCATCTATCAGAAGAGGGGAGAGGGAACCCAGCCAAACAGGTAATACAAAACGCAAAAACGAACGCCGGCCTATCCAAATTCGCAAAGAACGAATGAATAATGCAGCACCTATCGGTATGAAGAAAAGATAGGTGGCAAGACAGCGTACGCACACACCGAGCTTTGTCCCGCAGATGAACCATGAACGCGAGGGGAGCTGATGACATGAGAGGTGATAGGCTCTGTAGAGAAAGTCTGCAAGCCACCCGATTCCCCAAAACTCAAACAGAGGGGCGGCGATTACACCGGTTAGGACAAGCGTCATTATCCCGATGAATATCCCCCAGGAGATAATGAAGATTCGATCCTCTGAAAAGCTTGCTTGTGACACAGCCCTATTCTGGTTGAAAACCCCCCTGATGTCAACCCGCCCGTAACACCCGTAACCCGTAACACCTCGTAACCCACCATATCCGATAGAGGGTTTCTAACGCTATAAGTATCAAGGATTGAGTAGCTTCGAGATAATTTTATCCAAGTATGGCAATTGCGTGCCTTGCCTATTGACAAGTGCGTCCGTTTGCATAGAATACACACAAGTTGAATAAACTCTTAACCAACCCGTAACACCGTAACACTAGGAGGCGAAAAATGGCCGAACTTAACTTCCCCGAAGCAACAGAGGAACAAATAAAGGAAGGCAAAGGCATCGGCATCCTTTCCTACATCTGGTGGCTCTGTATTATTCCTTTGGTGAGCAATAAGGATAATCCGTTCATCACCTACCACGCCAGACAAGGATTGTTTCTTGCAATCCTGCAAACAATTTTGATGATAATCTCCGGGGTATTGAGCAGCATTGCTTGGGGTAGATACGGGTATGGCGGTTTCCATGTATGTCTGGGGATCTTCTCGTGGATTTTCTGGCTCGCAGTAGTAGCATCGGGAATACTTTCTATCCTGGGAATCGTTAACGTCTCGCAGGGTAAGTTCTGGAAAATGCCGGTCTTAGGAAATTGGGCAGCGAGCTTGTTTAAGAGCAAAGCCTGAGAGCAGGGTCTTGAGGAACTGGCACTACTCGCCCTGATAACACTCGGATTGCTGATCGTTCCGCTCCTGCCGGATACACTGCTGACTTCAACACCGTCGCTGTGTATCTTCCGGATGATTACAGGCAAGCCCTGCTGGGGTTGCGGAATGACGCGTGCGCTGTGGTCGATCCTGCATGGCGATATCGTTAGTGCTATCAAGTATAACTGGCGGGGCATTATTGTTGACAAGCCTTGAGTTTTAGATAGAGTTCAAGGTGAGGATTATAGATGGCTGAATCCAGTTTCCCATACGCAAACGAAGAAGAAATCCACGAGGGTAGATTCCTTGCATGGCTTTCCTACCCGGGCATCATTTTCGGTCTTCTGGGCCTTCTTTTCCTGGTACCTATGCTTGCCCATAAGGAAAATCCATTTACCCGGTATCACGCCAGGCAGGGTATGTTTCTGTTCCTTGCCTCGGTACTCGTGACCGTATTCTTCTGGATTGTATATGGGGGGATGCTGGTTTCGATAATTGACCTGAGTCCTGTTGCCTGGATAGTAACCACGATAGGAGGCATGGTGGTCATTACAGGCACAGGGATAACCATTTTCGTATTCGCAATAATAGGAACCGTAAAGGCGGCTTCAGGAAAATTCTACAGGATGCCTCTCATCGGAACCATGGCCGAGCGGTGGTTTCCTAACATGGTTCCCAAAACCTCTTCACAAACCCAAAGGAGGGATAAAATGCACTGCAGGAACTGCGGAAAAGAACTGCCTCCAGGCGCAGAGTTTTGCATAAGTTGCGGAGTAAGGCCGCTTAACGGCAATAAGTTTTGCCAGAACTGCGGAGCCGAGACCAGACCTGAACAAGAGGTTTGCCTTAAGTGCGGCACACTATTAAAAAGAGAGGAAAAATCCCCTGGCCGTAAGACTAAACTGATCGCATTATTGTTGTGTTTATTCCTTGCTCCACTGGGGGTACACCGCTACTACATGGGCCGCGTGGGTAGCGGAGTTGCCATGCTTCTGTTATACTTTTCAATTTTTGTATTTTTGTTTATGGGAGCTATGCGGTCATTCCCAGAACCTGTATGGATTGGGCTATTAGTTTTTGGAGCTTTCGCTTTAGTTGGATATATGGTTTGGTGGATAATAGACCTCATATCCATAGCAACTGGTAAGATGAAAGATAGGCAGGGCAGAAAGCTCGGCGAGACCTGGTAATAGCAAATGGTTTGGGCCGACGACAACACAAACCCCAAGGAGGGGAAAAATGTATTGTAGAAACTGCGGAAAGGAAGTTCCTGTGAACGCGGAGTTCTGCACAAATTGCGGTGTGAGGCCGCTTAACGCGGAAAACTTCTGTCAGAACTGCGGGGCCGAAACCAGACCTGAACAAGAGGTTTGCCTCAAGTGCGGCATACTATTAAAAAAACAAAAAGACCCTACCCGTAAGAATCAGTTAATTGCGTTATTGTTATGTTTGTTCATTGGTTCTCTGGGAGTGCACCGCTACTACATGGGACGTGTGGGTAGCGGAGTTGCCATGCTGCTGCTATACCTGTCTGGTTTTTTTGCATTTTTATTTACAATTAGATACAGAGGGCTATACGTTCTTGCGGCTATCGCTTTTGTTGGATTCTTTGTCTGGTGGATAATAGACCTCATATCCATAGCTACTGGCAAGATGAAAGATGGAGAGGGCAGAGAGCTTGGTAAGGGCAGATGATTTTGGCTCACCCCGACGATCATTTGCATAGCAGGCGTGCATCCCTTGCCTGCATCCTTTTGCCGATAATAAGTATTATGTAAACTAAGGCGGGAAGAACGATATGCGGCAGCCCGGGGTGTATTTGGTGGTGTTCCCCTATCCCCTGGTTTTTCTTTGGGCTCGAGTCTTGTGCTCTATGATTCTGAACCGACGAACCCTTTCAATCTTCGAATCTTTCAATCCAGGTGTGTGTTACGGGTGTTGCGGGTTACGGGTGTTACGGGGTGTGTTACGGGTTACGGGTGCAGTTCGTAGTTCGGGGCTTCCTTTGTGATGCGGATGTCGTGCGGGTGGCCTTCCTTCAGACCGGCACCGGAGACGCGCACGAAGCGCGCACGCTGCCTGAGCTGTGCGATGGTCTTTGCTCCCACATAGCCCAGACCTGACTTGGTGCCTCCTACCAATTGGTAGATCTGTTCGCGAACACTGCCTCGATAAGGAACTATCCCCTCGATTCCTTCAGGAACAAATTTTTTGGCTTCTTCCTGGAAGTAACGATCTGCCGAGCCTTGTCTCATTGCATCTATCGAACCCATCGCCCTATAGATTTTGAACCTCCGACCTTCGAGAAGTATTGATTCCCCAGGACTTTCGTCGGTTCCTGCAAGAAGGTTCCCGATCATCACCGAATCAGCGCCGACTGCCAGGGCCTTGACAACGTCGCCAGAATAACGTATGCCTCCGTCCGCAATAATGGGCACCCTGGCCTGTTTTGCCTCGGCATAGCAGTTCATGATGGCTGTAAGTTGCGGAACTCCGATACCTGCGATAACGCGCGTGGTGCAGATCGAACCAGGTCCTATCCCTACCTTTATAGCGTCAGGATCGAGCTTCAAGAGATCCTTTGCCGCCTCGCTGGTGCCGATATTTCCTACCACGAGTTGTGCATTACTTATTTTTTTACGCAACTTACGAACCAAATCCAGAACCAACTTCGAGTGAGCATGGGCTGTATCAATCACAATTGCATCTGCGTCCGCGTCCAGAAGCGCCTCTACCCTATCGATGGAATCTCGCGAAACGCCGACTGCCGCGGCACAGCGCAGTCTGCCGCGTTCGTCAACCGTAGCATCAGGCCGTTCGAGCTTCTTCTGGATATCCTTCGCGGTAACAAGCCCTGCCAGCCGCCCCTTCTCATCAATTATAAGGAGCTTCTCCACCTTTGCACGTTTGAGAATCTCACGTGCTTTGTTGATTGAGGTGCCCTTCTTGGCTGTTACCAGATCCTGGCTGGTCATCACGTTGGCGACCGGAAGCGAGAGGTTATCCTCAAACATGATATCACGTGTAGTAATTATTCCCAGCACCTTGCGATCGGCATCTATCACAGGGAAACCGCCGCAGTGATGGCGTTCCATAAGCGCCTTTATCTCACGAAGCGACATATCGGGTGAGACGGTAATGGGATCCTCGATCATCCAGCTTTCGGCGCGCTTGACGCCTTTTACTTCGTTGGCCTGGCGTTCGATGCTCATGTTTTTGTGAATAACCCCGATACCACCTTCCTGTGCAAGTGCTATGGCCATGGCCGATTCTGTAACCGTATCCATTGCGGCACTTACAAGCGGAACCTTGAGTGTTATCTTCTTTGAGAATCGGGTGGTAAGGTTGACTTCGCGAGGAAGGACCTCTGAGCGCCGTGGCTGCAGAAGTACGTCGTCGAACGTAAGGCCTTGCGGAATTTTGGGATCGGTCATCCTAGCCCTCCTTAGCCTTCGAGTAATGCGTCCAGCTTTTCCGCCAAAATCTGTTTGGGAACCGCTCCGATGCTTTTGTCCTTTATCTCGCCTTGTTTGAAGAAAACGACGGTGGGTATACTCATAATCTGGTGATTCTGCGCGAGTTCTCGCGCCTCGTCCACATTGATCCTTACTATCTTGGCCCTGCCATCGTAGTCGGCGGCAAGCTCTTCCATAACCGGTGTCAGGATGAGACATGGTTGGCACCAGGTTGCCCAGAAATCAACCAGGACCGGCACCTCGGCTTCGAGCACCTCTTTCTTGAACTCCTCGGCGGTTTTTACCTCTATCATTGGCTCTCCTTTTCGAATGATACAGAGAATTGGGGGAAAGTCAAATTGCAATTATTCCCAGAATCTCAAGAGCCGAGGTTTTTTTAGAAGACGCGGAATACGCACTTGACAAGTTCTCAAAATCGCTTATGCTGGCCTAAAGGGTAATTATTTACGTCCAAGCCTAAACATCGGCTGGAGGAAATCATGAA
>DAOVCF010000005.1 GCA_030670165.1 Candidatus Stahliibacteriota bacterium
TACGGAATAATCCTTGTGCACAGTTGTATTCCCAAGTGAAACCTGAAACCGAAGGAGGTTGACATGAAAACGCTAACCATCACATTGAATCCACGCGCATGGCTCCAATCGTTGGCTCTGGCGCTTCGCAACACCTTTGCGGGACTCGCGCAAATCCTGCGCAATCCAAGGTTGTGGATCGGTATAGGCGCCTCCTTGCTCGTTCACGGTGCTATCATCCTGCTTTCCCTTGAATACAACAACAAAGCAGTGCCTGCAAATCCAGACAGCACATGGAGCATACACATCATACCAGGCACGGAACACCCTAACGTAACCAAGGTTTTAGGACCTGCCGGGAAACCCGTAGGCATAGAGGAAGGAATTAACCGTCCTATCAAATCAACCGTCGCAGACCAGCTTCAGGCCCTGACCAAAAACACTATTGATCCCACCGACGTCTCGGCACTGGAACCTCACGGAGTTATGGTCCTCGCCAGGCACCAGTTAAGCATAGCCGAGATTCTGGAAAGGGAACCACTCGCCGGTATTCGCTCAAAGGGTGGGATTTTGTTTCCAGGAATAGTCCCTCTTGAGGGACCAATCGATGCGACACAACACACAGTGTTTGAACCCGCTGTTCCCAAACCAGTCGTTGAACCCAAGCCTGCTGCACCTGAGATCAAAGAACCAAAGCCCGGCCAGGGATCAAAATTCTCCCTGGAAGGAGAACTCTCACCCGAAGACATAGTATCTACTTACCTGCCCAGATACCCGAACTTTGCAAAAGCAAAAGGGCTTAACAACATAGTGATCATTGTAGACTTCTCGGTCAATCCACAAGGCGATGTCTCCCCTACCATGATAATCAGACGCTCAACAGGCTACCCGAATTGGGACGCAGATGTGAAGGCAGCACTTAAACGCTGGAAGTTCACCTCATCGGAGAAACTCAAGCGCACCGGGCGCATAACCTTCAGATTCGTACTGGAGTGACTTATGAGTCGCCCCGTAACACCCGTAACACCCGTAACACCTATCGAATAAAGGCGGCGTCAGGTAAGACGCCGCCTTATCTGGTTAAAAAGTTCATGTCGATGCGGTCAATGATGACATCCATCTCGTTAACGTTCTCGATCTCGACGCAGGCGTCAAGCGCAACCTTTGTAAGCTCAAAGTGACGTCCCAAGCGTCGCAAACCCCAATACTGTCATAAGGATGTAGCTGGGACTGACCTGCGCCGGCCCGCCACATTTTTCTCCCGCTCGTGTAAAACTATCAGTCCTCGTCCAGCCGGAAGAGGCGTATCGCGTTCGCGGTCGTCGCCTCTCGTAACTCCTCTGCCTCCATACCACGCACTTCGGCTATCCCTTTCACCACGTCCACCACCAAAGCCGGTTCGTTTCCCTCGTCCCTGTGGTGCTTGGGCGGCGCCAACATGGGAGAGTCCGTCTCTACAAGTATGCGGTCAAGCGGCACGCTGCGAACAAGTTCTGCAAGGGGCTTGGCATAGGTATGTGGACCTCCGAAAGAGATGAAGAAACCCAGTTCAATCGTACGCTGGGCCTGCTTGGGGGTACCGGTGAAGAAATGTATCATCCCTCCCACATCACTCGCCGCCTCTTCATCCAGGATTTTAAGGACGTCGTTGGTGGCTTTACCGTCGTGAATCACAAGGGGAAGGTTAACCTCCCGTGCAATCTGGATGTGCTCGCGCAGTTGATCCTTACGCTTGGCAATATCCGAAGGTTTGCCCTGCCGGTAATCGAGACCGATCTCCCCAATACCTACCACGCGAGGCTCATCCCTGCATAATGTAACCAGACGTTCGAAGGTCTCGGTCATTGAATCGTCAGGATGTGCAGCGGCCAATGCAACGAACACGTTGTCATGTTCTTCTGCCAACTTGAGTGTTGCCTCCCAAATACGTGGGACCTGCGCGATTGCGATTATAGTTACCCCCAGCTCGGCCGCACGCTCTATGCGTAGCTGAGCCTCTTTGATATCTTCCCTATCCCTTCCCAAAAGATGCGCATGTGCATCTATGTAACGTATACCAACCACTTATCTCTCCAATCGTTTTTGCCTTCCCGTCCCTTTGATTTCAGATACAAAAACCTGATCAGAGCCATTCTAATGAGGATAACGAAGGTGTCAAGTTGAAAATCAACCGCAGAAAACTACTATCACTGGCTGATAATTCTCGACATAACAGCACCAGAACGCCGCAATCGCATGAGAGGGTCTATAGGATGATTGAGGCAACTGTTGTTCTTGACATAACCCGGATTCTGTCTAGACTTGAGTATGTCAGCACTGACAAGAGCAATATACCTTGCGTGGAGTAAGTCACGCCTTGCCAGGAAAGAAATCTCGTTCCATGCCGAGTTAACTGAAGCCAAAGATGTGCTTGTACGTCTTGCAGAGCGCGCACCACACACACTATTCTCGCTTTATACCGCGGCGGCTCTGAAGAAAGCCAAAAGGGGACGCAAGATTACTGTGCTTTCGCCGCTGGACGCAGACCTACTTCTTTCCGGATTCAACGAGATATTCAATGAGCGAATCGATATTGCCGACACACCTTCTCACGGTTCAAAGACCTTCAAAGCCCTGAAGGATAGGTTCGCTAAATCCTCCTTCGATTTATTCGTAGATCTTGACCCATTCCCTTTACCTGAGCTTGCCATCCTTTCTGAGGCCAAACTGCGGATCACCCACCAGGACAAAGGACTCTTCCCTTACTTCAATATCATTTTCGCACCGGACAAGGAAGCGGATCTTCGAAAGCGGGCCCAGTTCATGAGTAAATACCTGGAATGCGAAGGGAAAATCACTGAAAGCCTCCCCCGTCCACAAGTTCTCCAGCGAAGAGCCAACGAGTGGCTAAAGAAACACAGTCACAGCGCCGGTAGCAAAATCCCCTACCTCCTTTCCTCGATCGCCCTCGATGCTGAACGCCTCGGCGGGATGAAGGTCTTCGGAGCCGAGAAATGGATACAAGAAGAGCCGGAGATAAAGGCTGGTTTACTTGCATCGGCTTCTGCCTACGTAGGTAAACCGGATCGCAGCTTCGAGCTGGCCTACCTTCTGGAAATACCCTCCGTTATCATCCTGGGCGGTAAAACCCGTCACCTCAAACTGCCTTCCTCTCCTACCCTCAAGGTAATCACCCAAACCGCTAAAGAAACACCTGGGCTTGAGGCAATCGAAGAAGCTCTCGCAAGCCTTTCGCTTTGAACCTGCGTAGATTCATTCAGATATACGCCGTGGCCGGACTCCTGGCCTTAGCGGTATTCTGGGCCTTCTACTCTCAGCGCCTCCTCAAAAAACTCGAAGAAGAAACCCTTTTTCGCTCAAGGCTCTATGCAAGCTACATACGCTCCCTGGCATCACCGGAAACCCAGATGCTTCTTGAGAATCTTCTCTTTGAAGAGATAGTGAGTCAGGTGGACTTCCCGGTGGTGATAACGGACAGTGCCGGAAACCCGCAGAGCTTTCGAAACGTCCCTGTCCACGATACCGTGCCCGAGGCACTGCCCCGGTTCATACAAAAGCTCGATCGTGAGCACGAACCCATCCCCATTCGTGCAGTGATACCTGTAATGGATTCCCTCAGTCAAGATACCGTCAGGTTAGACACCCTCACATTAAGCGTTCTCCACTACGGCCTGCCTAAATCATGGACAATGCTGCAGTATTTCCCTCTCATTCAGATATCATTCATCGTTCTTTTTGTTATCTTGGGATTCGTATTCATCGTGGCCTCATCACGTCGGGAACAGGAAAAGCTATGGGTGGCTCTCGCACGCGAGACCGCCCATCAACTGGGAACCCCTGTCTCCTCGCTTCTGGGATGGAGCGAACTCATTCGCCCCAAGCTGGACGCCGAGGCATCAAAAGAGATAGTGGCCGACCTTGAGCGCATCAAGGGAATCCTGGATCGGTTCGCACGCATCGGCGACAGGCCTCGTCTTGAACCCCACGAAATTGAACCGATAATAAGCCAGACGGTTCGCTTCATGCAGCACCGCGCCCCCTCACGCATCGACTTCGAGGTGGAGGTTTCGGAGAACGCGCGCCTGCTCATGGATCCCACACTCATCTCATGGACGCTCGAGAACCTCATCCGCAACTCCATCGACGCCATAGGACGCAAGTCGGGTAAGATCACAGTGGCAGGCAAGAAAACAGAAAAGGGCAACAACTATGAGATAACGATAACCGACACCGGAGCGGGGATCGAGGTAAAACACGCCCGTGATGTGTTCAGGACCGGATTCTCCACCAAGCAGCACGGCTGGGGGATCGGCCTTGCGCTCTCCCGCCGCGTTATCCAACAGCTTCACCACGGCAAGCTCAGGGTGAAATCCTCGCGGCCGGGCAAAACCGTTCTATCCATCTTGCTGCGAATATGGCAGGAATAGCACCAGGCCAAACGGTCCTCTTCTATCACGATGAACGCCTTCACTACCTGAGAAAGGTACTCGAGAAGGGCGATTTCGAATGCCACAAGGGACGCATCCCCTGGGACCAGATCATAGAACGCAACTATGGGGAGGTTGTAAAAACCCACATGGGATTTAGCTTTACACTTCTGCGGCCCTCGCTAGCCGACCTGATGATAGGGGTCAAGCGACGCACGACCATAGCCTATCCCAAAGATGTCGGCTACATGCTTTTGAGGGCATCCATAGCGCCAGGGGTTCGGGTGGCCGAGGTAGGTTCGGGATCGGGTGCCTTATGCTTCATCCTTGCGCGATACGTCCAGCCACAAGGACACGTATATTCCTTTGAGCGCCGTCCGGAGTTTCTTGAGGTAGCCCGTGCCAACGTCAAAAGACTGGGGGTTGAGGAGTTCGTAACCTTCGAATTGCGCGACGTAGAAAAACAGGGGTTCGGGGTAGAAGAAATCGACGTGTGCGTTGTGGACGTGCCGGAACCCTGGGGCATCGTTCCTCACGCTGCCAAGGCACTAGTAGGTGCAGGCCGCTGGGTATCCCTGAGCCCTACAACCGAACAGCTGCAGGGAACCCGCAAGGCCTTGGAAGAGCATGGGTTCACCCGGTTCGAGGTCTGGGAGGTAATGATGCGAGAGATGTTGATCCGCCCGCAAGGTTCACGACCGAGGGAAAGGATGATCTCTCATACCGCCTACCTGACCTTTGCAGAGATTGCAGGAGGTAATCCTGATGCATCAAACGCAGCAACAAAATATTGACAATTCACCTGGAGACAATAGACTAAGCTTGCAAGATGAGGAAAGTTCTTTATAATCGATACACAAAGACCATCGGGCCGCTGAAGGCTTAGACGAAGGAGGAAAGAAATGAGACGCTTTGCTGGTCTTTTAGTAATTATGGCCGCTGCCACCTTTGCCGCAAAAGGGAGCCATCTCCTGGAAGGCGGAAAAGTCCACTACCGGGGCGAGCGTTACGAAAAGGCAGACAGCCTCTTCCTTGAGTCCATAGAAAAGGGCATGGCCGTCACCGAATCGTACATGTGGCACGGGAAGGCAAGCATAAGAATGAAGAAGCCGGATCTGGCTGAAGCGGCCAGGGCGTTCCTTGAGGTGCTCAAACGCGACACCACCGGGGAGGTATTAAAGAAAGACGAGGAAGCCTCTGATCTTGCCCAGATTGCACTCTACTACGGCGCACAAGAAATGCTCTATGATCCTTCAAAAGCAGATACCGTGATTCTGTTCCTGCGCATGGGAATCAGGCTCGATCCCAAACGCGAACAGAACTACGTGCTCCTGGGCCGGTTCCACCTGCAGAACGGCCAGCTGGATGAAGCCCTGGACGTAGCGCAGGAACTAGAAAAGATAAACCCGGAGTCCCCTGACGTAGCGTATCTTAAAGGCAGGGTAAATCTGATTAAAGGAAACAAGGAAGAGGCCGTCGAGTTATTCAAGGTATCAACTGACAGGTTCAACGCCGAGATTGAGAAACTTAAAGAAAGCATAGGTTCACAGCTGGGCATTGAGGACGAAGATATTGACAAGATGGTCAGCGCGATAGAAGAACTCGAAGAGTCCTCAGACAGCGTATCCATGGACGACAAACAGAAACTACTCACAGAGAAGTTCGGCCTTATTCCCCCACAGGCAATAGCTTTCCTGCGGTGGCAAAGTGGCTATGCAGGCAAAAATCGCCAGCTGAGCGACGCCTATAACTGGCTGGGAAAGAACTACATGGAAAACAAAAAATACCCGGAAGCCGATTCAGCTCTTGCCCGCGCTTTAGAGCTTGACCCGGAGAATATCAACGTTATGTGGGACAAGGCCTTAGCGTCATATTACTTAAGCAAGTATAAGGAAGCTGTGGAGCTCTTAAAGAAGGTTGAAGCCGAGGCTGAGGAGGATTACTACGTCCACCTGTGGCTTGGCATATGCTACCTGAAGTTCGATCCTAAGGAACTCGATGAAGCAGAAAAGCATCTGGAAAAAGTGATTGAAATAGACGAAAACATAGCAGATGCATACCGCAACCTGGCTGTCATAGCAAGGGAACGGGGGGACATCAAAAAGGCCAGTGAACTCTTAAAGAAATACGACGAGGTGATCAAAAAGGAAGGAGGAAACCAATGAAAGCGACCAAACACATCCTCACTGCTGTAATTATCGTACTCGGACTCGCCCTTGCCGCCATACTCATTGTTCCTCTGGTCAAGCTTTCACGTCCGGTTCAGGTTAAGGTGCTTGTAGAACCTTCCGTTTCCTCAGTTCCCATATACTACGCCCAGGAAGAGGGCATCTTCGAAGATAAAGCAGTAAAGGTTGAAGCAACGATAGAGCGGGTCGAGGATCCCCAAAAGGCGCTTGAGGCTTTGGTTGCAGGCGAAGCCGATTTTGCTTTAGTTCCATGGCCAGAGGCGTTGCGCTGGATGAGCGAGCACGATGATACACTGCGCTGCTTCTTTGCGGTGGAGTTCAAAGTAGCAACACCCCAGGAGGGGCTCTTTACCCGCAAGGGGCTGAGATTCGACAAGATAAGCGACCTCGAAGGAAAGACTGTAGGGGTGAGTGCGGGAACCAAAACGGCGATGCAGGCTATTGTGACCTCCGCAGAGATAGATCCAGCCACGGTAACAATCAAGGTCTATCCTTCAGATGAGCTTCTTGCAGCACTTGAGTCTGAAGAAGTCGACCTCATCCTGCCCCTTGAGCCCTACTTCACTGTGGCTGAGACTCACCTTAGTGAACCGTTTGCAGAAGGCGCCATGTTCCCCAAGTGGATCAACTCCCCCTATCTGGGGTCCGGTCTTTTTGTAACGCCCGAGTACTTCCACGAGAATGAACTTGCCGTGAAACGAATGAACAAGGCCATGGAGCTTACGTATCTGGAGATGGCCAATAATCAGGATACCACCCGTGCGGTCCTTGCACGTGCTTTCGGAATCGAAGACGAACAGCTAATCGAACGTCTGAATCTACCCGACTTCCAGCGGACCCACGAGATCGACCAAAACGCGATACAGGAACTGGCCGATAAGCTTGAGATATACGGAGCTATCCCGAAGGGATTGAATACTATGGATATGAAAGTAGTTATCTCCAAAGAGGAACTTCGAGACTAGTGAGATTCGGCCGTGCTAGGCGGGAGGCTGGCGGTCTCCTGTACTCGAAACCCGCCATATGCGAGGCTGAAAGACATCATGAGGTCGGGAAAGCGGGAGCCCCTGCAGGGGCGGACGATGTTGAAGATCGGGTCTTTGCTCGCAACGCCCCGCCAACCCCGCCAGATCCGGAAGGAAGCAACGGTACGCGGATGTCGCTGTGGTGTAAAGAGAACCTGATTGGAGTCGCCTCGCTTCCGCAGTCCTCGCCGCCCCGGACGAAGATGCCGCACGGCCGATCACTCTTAAACCAACTGGATTTCCAGCAATAAAGAACAATGGAACCCAGAACATTCTCTCTGCGGTACAGACCTCAGGACTTTGCCGAACTCTTCGACCAGGAACACGTCAAGCGAACACTTACAAACGCCATCCAGCACAACAGGCTCGCACACGCGTATCTGTTTGCAGGGCCAAGAGGTGTCGGCAAGACGACAACGGCAAGGATACTTGCCAAGAGTCTGAACTGCGTCGAGGGGCCGACAGTCCACCCATGCGACAAGTGTTCGACTTGCCTGGAGATTAAGGCATCCAAAAGTCTGGACGTTCTTGAGATAGACGGCGCGTCCAACCGCGGGATAGACCAGATAAGGGAGTTGAGGGAAAACGTCCGCTACAGACCTACAAGTGGGCACTACCGTATCTATATAATAGACGAAGTCCACATGCTGACTACCGAGGCGTTCAACGCGCTTCTTAAGACACTTGAGGAGCCGCCTTCCCATGTAATCTTCATCTTCGCCACCACCGAACCTCACAAGGTTCCTGCAACCATTCTCTCGCGCTGCCAGCGGTTCGACTTCAAACGCATAGCCCCTGACGTTATAGCCAAACGCCTTGAGATGATAATCGAGAAGGAAAATCTGGATGTTGCGGAAGACGCGGTGAGACTCATCGCGGATATCGCCGACGGCGGGCTGCGTGACGCTGAAAGCGTACTGGAGCAGATAACCACCTTCAAGCAAGGAAGGGTCACCGCAGAAGACGTAACCGAGCTTTTAGGCATAGTCCCTTACGAGCGTTTCTCGCATCTTCTCGAGCTGGTTGGAGAAAAAGACGAGGCAGGGCTGCTTGCGTTCCTTGAGCAGACCTTTGCGGCAGGGTACGACGTGGCCGAGTTCTACTTCGGGATGGTAGGTTTTTTGCGCGCCCTTCTCTTTACCAGTTTGGACATGAGGGTTGAAAGATCCAGCTTCCCTGAAAATGTCTTAAAACACGCCAAGGAGTATAGACCCAAGCAGCTGGCCAGGATGCTTGAGCGCTTTCTTAAGTCCGAAGAGGCCTTCAAGCGCAGCCGCGAGAAGGTCATCTTCATAGAGACCCTGACACTGGCGCTTCTGGATACGGAAGAAAAGCAAGCCGTTCCTAAAGAATCCTCCCGATCCACAAAAACCGCCACGTCTGCCCAGACCTCAAGACCAAAAGCGCAAAAATCACCACTCCAGCAAAATCATGCCGGCGTTCTGAATGCCGGCGAGGGGCCGGCATCAATCACTGAAGAAGAGCCTTCAAAGCAAGCCACTGAAAACGATACGAAAAAGGCCGAGGGAGAGATGCGGGAAACGGAAGAATCGGTACAATCCGTCCCCCTTACAGACGTATGGAAACGCTTTATAAAAGAGATAAGCACCGAAGAATCTTTCTTAACACTTGCGCTTCAGACATCAGAAATCATAGAGACCCGAAACAATCTCTTAAAGATAGGCATAAGCAACAATCCAGAGCTCAATATAGGCTGTCTGGAAGCGGAACAATCTCACCTTGAGGAAAGACTTTCAAGGCTAGCAGGGCAAAAGCTACGTCTGGAGTTTAAGGCAACCAAGCCCATAAAGAAAGAAAGCCGGGGTCCTAAATCCAAACCTCGCTCTGCGGTTGAGGATGTGCTGGATATCTTCAAAGGAGAGATAGTTCGATGAGACAAGCCGACTTATTGAAAAAAGCCCAGGAGATCCAGAATAAAATAGCCGGTATTATGGCCGCGTCACGTGGAGAGGCGACCTCTGGCGGGGGAATGGTCAAGGCGGTAGCCGACGGAAACGGCACCATACTTGAACTTAAGATAGAAAAAGAAGTGATAGCTCCAGAAGAAAGCCAGATGCTTGAGGACCTGGTGATCGCCGCGGTCAACGAGGCCAAACGCAAGGCAAAGGAAGCAGCCCAGGCAGAGGTCCAAAAAGTCATAGGCATCCCTTTACCAGGTCTTTTCTGATCTCTGATGAGTGCTTTAACCAGGCTGATCCAACGCCTTAAGGAACTGCCCGGTATAGGCGAAAAGAGCGCACAGCGGATCACGCGCTATATACTACGCATTAAGCGTGAAGAGGCTGCCGAGCTAAGCGAAGCGATCCTTGCGGCACGTGACAAGACCCGTACCTGCGAGCGCTGCGGCAACCTGACCGAAGATGAGTTTTGTGAGATCTGCAAAGACCCTTCGAGAGTACAAACCGAGATCTGCGTTGTAGAGGAGGCCTTCGATATACCGCTGATCGAGCGTGCCGGTGTCTACAAAGGACTTTATCACGTGCTTGGCGGGGTGCTTTCCCCTATGGAAGATGTATCTGTAGACGAACTCCGTATCGCGGAACTCGTAGAGCGTGTGAAGCAAAAAGGAACAAAAGAGGTGATCCTTGCAACCTCGGCGACCACCGAGGGAGAAACCACCGCCCTTTACGTCGCCGGGCAACTTAAGGGCATGGGTATACGCGTATCAAGGATCGCAAGGGGCATCCCAGCAGGTACAGACCTGGGGCTGGCAGACGAGGTTACCATCAGCAGAGCTCTCAGCGGCCGCAAAAGCATGGACAGCACAGACCAAGAGTGAGATTCGGTTTCCACGTAAGCATAGCCGGAGGTATCGAAAACGTTATCCAGCGTGCAAGGCATCTTGACTGTGAAACGGTGCAGATATTTACAGGCTCCAACAAACAGTGGAAGAGAACGCCTCTTGATCCGGATGTGGTCGCTGGTTTTCGGGCATCACTGAAAGAGGCTCAACTCCATCCGCTAACCGTTCACCTGTTTTATCTACCTAACCTTGCAACGCCTGACGAAGAACTGCTCGAACGTTCGCAGAAAGCGTTCTCAGATGAGCTTGAGCGATCATCTATGCTGGGTGCCGAATTCCTGGTTTTTCATCCCGGCGCATTCAAGGACTCGAGTCTGGATCAGGGAATAAGGAGGGTTGCCGATTCGTTAAATCAAGCGATCTCTTCTGCCAAAGCGAATAATGTAAGGATACTTATCGAAAACACCTCGGGCGGCGGCACACGAGTTGGAGCGAGCTTTAGCCAACTGGCAAGGATAATAGATGGGGTCGAGAAGAAGGATCCCGTGGGCATCTGTCTGGATACCGCTCACGCCTTTCAGGCCGGATACCCTCTGCATACCGCCAAAGGGTTGGAAGACACCCTGGAGGAAATAGATCAACTCATAGGTCTTGACAAACTTCTGCTTCTGCATCTTAACGATTCCAAAACGCCTTTGGGAAGCCACAACGACCGCCACTGGCACATAGGTGAAGGAGAAATAGGCATCGAGGCGTTCCGCAGGATAATCAACCACCCTAAACTAAAGCACCTGCCCGCGATCATGGAAACACCGTCCATGCCGGATGCCGACAACCGCAACATGGCCACGGTGAAGAGATTGAGGGAAGAAGATTGATTCCGTTCAAGGATGTAGCCATCGTTATTCCTGCCTACGAGGCCGCAGATACATTGAAAAAGGTACTTTCCGATTGGTTTCGCTTCGGGGCTAAAGCAGAACAAATCTGGGTGGTGGATGATGGATCATCTGATGCAACCGGCGATGCGGCACTCGGCATGGGGGTAGGCGTTTTAACACATGAGCGCAACCGAGGTAAGGGAGCGGCGCACAAGACAGGGTTCAAAGCGGCGCTTGCAGCAGGCTACCAATGGATCATGACCATGGACGCCGACACCCAGCATGACGTAAGGGAAGCAAATCGCTTTCTTGGGTTGGATCCAGCCACTTTTGATCTTGCTATGGGCACCAGACGTCCAAACATGGCCGGGATGCCTTTCGACCGCTGGTTCGTTAACCGTTTGACATCGATGGTGCTTTCGATCTTTGGGGGACGACGTCAGGTCACCGACTCGCAGTGCGGGTACAGGCTCATCTCAGCAGAGGTCCTGCGGAAGGTACCTCTAAGGACGAACCACTTCGATACCGAATCCGAGCTTGTAGCACGGTCGTTACGGGCAGGTTATCGGATAGCCGAAGTACCCATCACCACACTTTATACCTCGCCGCGCTCACACATCAACAAGTTTCTGGATACCGTTCGTTTTATAGCCCTCTGCCTCTTCCGCCTCTCCTGGCGCTAGGTTTCAACTTTATTCAACTCCACTTTACCCATTCTTGATCTAAGTAATCGGGATCCCTAAACGAAAACGCAGTTTTCGTTTAGGGTAATAAAAAGCCGCCCCTTGATCGGGGCGGCAAATCTTTAAGAATTATGTGCTTAGCGCACGAACACTGTCTTACGCGTCAGGTTGGCTGCAGGCGAAGAGAACTTGATGAAGTAAACACCGCTAGGAAGCGCACTTTCATCAAGCTTAAACTCGTGCACACCCGCAGCAAGGTTACCTTCATGAAGGGTCAGCCTGCGGCGACCGACCACGTCGAGCACGTAAAGCTCACCATCGGTAAGGGCAGGTAACGCAAGCATAACCGCTCCACCGGTAACTGAAAGTTCATAAGTAGTCGGTGCAATCTCCTTCTCCTCCACAGCTCCAACAGTACAGTAGAGTGAATCAAAGATTGTGTCGTTGGCTGACAAGGAATCGTCCGGAAGCAGGGTACGGACCTGAACGTGGTACCACGAACCTTCAACATGGGGAAGCTTTATCCACTCGTCGAAGGTAACCGTGACCTCCTCGTTCGGACTCAGCGGCCCCACTGTCTTCGTGCTGATGTGATCCCTGAATCCGGAGAAGAAGATCTCGCACTGTACATCAAACGTAGCCGACGTGTTTCCCTGGTTGCGAACCGTGGCAACAGGGGTGTATGTTGAGTCTGGATGAATCTGCCGGAGATCCGTAGGGTAACCATCAAGCCACCAGGTTGTAGGCAGAACATCCTTAATGAGGAAGGTAGCGTATTTCAGGTCGCCGTTGGTCGCGTCATAGTAAGAGATGTGGGGGAAGTTGAGATCGCCTTCATGTGTTAGAGCTATGGAGGTGTAGCGTCCAACATCACCCGCAGTATCCACCTCTTCGGTATGCCAACCCAGGTAATCTTCCGAGTAACCCCATTTAAGATTACCATTACTGGCATCGTAGTAACTAACGTGGGTGGAACCGAGTTCCTGGGATCCGTACATACCAACGCCGGGCGTGTTGTCTATTAAATCGTATGTCCACTCGGTTCCTGTCCAACGAGCATACCTGAAGTGGCCGTTGGTATTATCGAAGTAACTGATATAAGGGAGGCCGTCATCAGTGATGGCGATATCTGGCCAGTTACCCACATCATTACCAGCTACCCTCTCTACCGTATCTATGACCCAGTTGCCGGAAACAAGATAGGCATGCTTTAAGAAACCGGTGGTAGTAACTGAGTCCCAAGCGTAGTAGGCGATATGAGGAACACCCGTACCGTCAAGGGTTATCGAGGTGCCTTTGATATCCGACCCGAAGATAGGAAGCGGGCCCACGCTGTCTACCGTGTCGCGCGCCCAGCCTGCAGTGCCCAGGGGACGAGCGTACATAAGTAAGTTCGCTGTAGCATCGTAGTAGGAGATGTGAGCGATATCCTTACCGGCTTCTTCGCCCATCACTATGTCACATCCTTGACCTACGTCATTCAAGTCGTTAGGATCGGGTGTTCCTCTAAACCACGTTCCGTCAGGATCACGGCGCGCCCACTTGAGGTGGGTGTTGGACATGTCATAATAGACGATCTCAGGACGGCCAGTTACTGAACCAATGTCAATCGCGGCAAAAAAGCCCACTCCGCCCAGGCCGCTATTGTTATCTGCAACCTCCACAGTCCACGTTGTACCGTCAGAAAAGGCGTATTTAAGGAAACCATTCGTTGCATCCATGTAAGCGATGTGCGGAATCCCGTCCGAATCGATAATCAGCGAGGAAAAAGGCCCCTGATCTCCCGTAGTATCTACCTTCTCTATGAACCACGCTTGCCCAAAGGCGCTGGCTATACATACGACCAGCAGTACACTTACCCATTTCTTCATAAAGACCTCCTTGGGTTTAGAATATTCACGATAATTGTATATAATCTTAAGGATTTTGGGGCACTTGTCAAGGGGGAAAGTTAACAAAGAACGCTTATAAAAAAATCCACTCGTGACGCATAAGACAAGGGCCTTCATCGAGAGGAAGGAGCTTTCACGACCTTGTAGTACCAGTTCTTGCCCCGAATAAAATACACCCCTGTAGGCAATCTGGAGGCATCAAACCTGGTTCCGCGAATCCCAGCCTGAAGTCTACCCGAGGCGTCGTAGAGCCGGACCTGGACCGGTCTGCTGAAATACAAAACGGAACTAAAGGGATTTGGCCATACTTCCAATACAGAGACAGGCAACGCCGAGGATTCATCTATCCCTAATCCAAGGAAAAGCACACGCAGCAACCCGTCATAGCCGTCTGCAACCAGAATGGTATCGCCCAGAGAAACGATGTCTCGCGCCTCCCCGCCGGTGTTCAGGGTACCCACTCGATGAGGTGACGCGGGATTTCTTATATCATACGCAGAGATACCAAGAGCTCCTTCGGCAAGAAAAAGTTTATTCCCCTCCAGGGCCAGCGAAAAGGTTACGTATCCGGTAGGAATCGTTGAAAGCAAGTTCCATCCTTCCATATCATAAATCGCGGCACCCACAGTTGCCTGAGCTATGAACAAAAGCGAATCCCTCAACGCCATATCAAGTACGCCGCCTGCAGTAGGTTTAGCTCCCAGAAGAAGCGGGGAGGCAGGCACCCTGACATCAATCAGAGCTATGCCTGATTCCTCGAAGCCCACATACACCGTATCCCCGCTTTTGAGTAGAGACAGCGCACGCGCACCTAGATTAATACGCGCCGCTTCAGTAGGTGCAGCCGGATCGGAAAGATCGACCACGATAAGTCCGGAATCGCCCGAGGCAAGATAGACGAACGGAGGTTCAACAGCCAATGACCAGACATGAACTCCATCAAGTTCAAGGCGAGAGATCAACTCAACCCCGCCAACCGGATCAGCCATGTCGTAGATGCCAAGCCCTGCCCAGCTCTCGGCTACGTAAAGTGTGTCACCGCGTATCTCAATATCCCGGGGCCAATCCCGTGTCGACAAAAGATGCACAGGAACAAGCGAATCGTCCTTTGAGAAAAACGCAAGCCTTCCGCCCAGCATCCCAAGAACAATCCAGCTCTCGTCCGCGGCCACCACCTCGGAAGAACCCCCGAGGACGACGCTGTCGGTAATTGAAGGATTTAAGGGATCGGTGCAATCGAACAACCACCACGAACCCAAAAAACCGGCCACCGCACCGTAATCACCTTCTACCGAGACATCATAAGGCCACACACCCGTAACACCCGTAACACCCGTAACACCCGTAACACCCAGGGTATCAAAACCCAGCCCGCCAATCACTTCCCCTGAAAGGATGTTGATTATGTACAGGGAGTCATCCCATGAAACAACGTAAGCAAGCGTATCGTCCAGATCAACCTTCCACGCACCGAATATCGGTATCGAAGCGAAAAGAACAGGATCATAAGGCGATGAAACATCAACAATATGCAGGCCTCCGTCGAACGAACACACCAGCGTTTGATTACGGGATGTGTCGAGTGCAAGCCCGTAGTGCTGACCTGTAAGACCAAGTTCTCCGATAGCAACCGGATTGATGGGATCGGAAATATCTAAAACCAAAAGGCCAGTTGATACGTCGGTGGCGTAAAGTATATCCTCTTGAAGGCTCAGGGATCGCAGGTTGAAACCACTAAGTGATCCAATAAACTCCGGATCGAATGCGTCCCGGCAGTCGTATATCTCAAGACCTTCTGAACCCATCGCAGCATAGAGGGTATCACCGCGGGTTGCAAGACCGAAGACCCGTCCGCCGGTCGGAAACAGGTTGATTTGCTGAGGGTCGTCAATGGATGATATGTCGACTACGGCCACGCCCTGGTCGTCTACGGCTACGTAGAGCCGGTCCCCGGAACGCACCATGGTATAGGCCAGACCTGGGAAGACTAACTCCGATAACCAGGATACCTTGCCTTCTGCATCAATCTCCCCAATTTGCAGCACCGCTCCGTTTGTGTAGAAGAGGTAGTCACCATCGCGCAGCACCGAGAACCCCGATCCGTAAGGCCAGCGGTCGAGAACCTCAAAGTTGTAGTCAAAGGAAGCAAAAGAGCGTACCGGGATGTCCATTAGAGCCGAATCGTAACTACCCCATCCGGCAAGCAACGCGAAGATCAAAGCAATCACTTTACTATCCTAGTGGCCTAATTGAGGTTGTCAACTATTGTTAGACGAATTGAGAACCCCATCTTGATAGCTTTAGTCTGATTCCGAAGTTTTATAAAAGAGGTGTGCCCAAAATCATTCGCCACGCGAAACTCATTGACTGACGGCGAAATCCGGCTAAAATAAACTGATGAAGCCAGCAATCGAGGGCGGAAAGCCCGTACGTGAAGAGTTCCTTGTCTTCGGCAAGCCTGACATCCGGGTAGAGGACATAGCCGAGGTCGTAGATACCCTTCGGTCAGGCTGGATAGGCCACGGTCCCAAAACCGAGCGCTTCGAGCAGATGTTTGCCGAATATACCGGAGCCAAAAATGCTATCGCGGTCAACTCATGCACAGCCGCGCTTTACCTCTCGCTTGGGATGCTTGATCTGGGACCTGAAGATGAGGTAATAACCTCTCCACTGACCTATCCCTCTACCGCCAACGTTATACTTCACCATGGGGCAAAGGTGGTGTTTGCAGACGTGGAAGAGGGTTCAGGCAACATTGATCCGGTAAACATCGAAAAAAAGATTACCGTACGTACTAAAGCGGTGATGCCGGTTCATCTGCACGGATTTCCTTGTGATATGGACGAGATATTGGACCTGGCGGAGTATTCCTCTCTTGCAGTGATCGGCGACGCGGCCCACGCAATCGAGGCGCACTATAAGGATAAGCACGTTGGGGTATTGGGTGACGCGGCCTGTTTCAGCTTCTACGCCACCAAGAACGTCACCACTGCCGACGGCGGTATGATAACCACCGATCGAGACGACTGGGCTGAGCGGTTCAAGCTTCTAAGAATGCACGGGATAACCAGAACCGCTTGGAGTAGGTTCCGCGAGAAGGGCTTCAAGTTTTACGATACCGTAGCACCAGGATACAAGCTGAATTTGACAGACTTGCAGTCCGCGATGGCTCTGCACCAGATGGAACGCATCGAGGATAGCTGGAAGCGAAGGACCGAAATCTGGCATGCTTACGATGAGGCATTCAGTTCGATGCAGGGTATTAAGATACCACCTGAGCCTGAGGACGGCCGTCACGCCCGGCACCTGTATCCGGTGAGGCTGAAGTTGGAGCAACTGAGTATAACAAGGGATGAGTTTCTCGAAGCGCTCAAGGCGGAAGGCATAGGTGCCGGCATCCATTTCATCTCCCTTCATCTGCACAGCTTCTACAAAAACACCTTCGGATTTAAGCCGGATGATTTCCCGGTAGCGGCGAGGATATCCGAGCGCACCCTGTCATTGCCCCTCTCCCCTGCCCTCACCGATCAGGACGTGGATGACGTGATAGAGGCTGTGGAAAAGCTACTTACGTACTATGCCCGTTGATCCGAAGCTCTGGAAAGAGGTCTGGGACGCCTGCCCCTGGGCTACGATATTCGCTTCTCCCCTATGGCATGCAGTAACCGAGGAGATAGAACCCCAGGACGCAAGTTTTGAGTGGAAGGGAATCATTACCCCATTACGTAAGATCAAACTGGCCAAAGGGCTGCTATCGGGATACGAATCTTCCGTACCCGGAGTCCCGGCAGGACCCATCGCTCTTGAACTACCCGAGGCCGCCACGATCCAGGCCTACTGGCAAGAACTCGTACGTAGAACAGTGGGCAAGTTCCTTATCCACCTCCCGCCAGATTCTCCCTTCATCAATACTCCGTTTAGAAAGATAGAAATCTATACTCATATTCTTAATATCTCTGAGAAGGACAGAAAGATGTCCAAACACCATAGGGATCGAATGAAAAAAGCCCAAAAGGCAGGGGTATATGTAACCCCTGGCCTGCGTGATGAGGACTTTGAGGCCTACATGGATATGTATAACGCATCGCTGCAACGATGGAAAACGAAACCTGCAAGGATATATCCACAAAGCTTCTTCCAGCGGGTACGGGAGATACTTGTGCCGGCTGACTCGGCAGGCTTCTTTATGGCGTGGAAAGACATGAAACCCCAGGTAGGATCCCTTGTGCTTTACGGACATAAAAGAGCGGTATCCTGGCATACGGTAAGGGCCGATGACTCTGTGCGGGGTGCGAATCAACTCCTGAACTGGATGATCATGGAACAAGCGGCAAAACGAGGGATAACCGAGTTCGACTTCGGACCAAGCCCTAAAATGGAGGGGGTAGCGAAATTCAAAGAGAGATTCGGCGCCGAGCTGGAGTCTCAAATAACGATAGTAGGACCTGCCCGTCTATTTTCCTTCTACTTTTTACGCAGAGCAAGACAATGATATCGGTAGGGCACTTCCACTATTGTTTCTTTGAGCGTTCCGAGACCTTCATCTATCATCAACTTTCATCGCTAAAAAGGTTCCGACCGGTGGCGATATCTTTGATATCCCGAAACCTGGATGAATTTCCACTTTCCAATGGGGTTCACTACGATGTGGGTCTCGAGCTTTCCAGACCGGGACTTCAGTTCATCGAGCCGTTCCGGTACGGCTCACTTAAGCTTGCCGCCGAGCTTTTTAAGAGAGAAGGCGTCGCGTTGATTCATGCTCACTTTGGAACATGGGGGGTCTACGCAACACCTTTGAAGAGAAGCCTGCGCGTGCCGATGGTAATCACCTTCTATGGACAAGACATGTCCCTGCTCCCTAAAAGAACAATGTGGCGAAATCGGTTCCAGAAGTTATGGAAGAAGATAGACCTGCTTCTTGTCGAAGGTCCACACATGATGGCGGAACTCATTAAACTCGGCGCTCCTCGAGAAAAGATAGCTCTTCAGCGGATCGGAATACCGGTATCGAAGATAGGGTTTTGCATACCCAAGATCAAATCCGATCCCAACACCGCACTATGGGCAGGCCGCATGGTTGAAAAGAAAGGACTGATGGACGCTCTCAAAGCACTTGAGATTCTGAAAGATCAAGGGGTTAAGCTGAAGCTGAGAGTTATTGGAGACGGTCTTGAAAGAAGGAAAGCGGAAAGATTTGTTAGGGAGAAGAGACTCGATAATGTCAGGTTCCTGGGATTTCTGGACTACCAGAGCTATCTTAGAGAACTCGAACAGGCGGATTTCCTCATCGCACCAAGCAGAACATCAAGCAAGGGTGAAACCGAAGGTGGAGCACCTACCACCATACTGGAAGCACAGGCAAGAGGGTTACCTGTGGTAGCCACCCGGCATGCCGACATCCCGTTTGTCTTACCTGAGGGCTACCCCTATCTAGCCCACGAAGCCGATCCTCGAGATCTTGCCCGCGTGATAAAACTACTGCTCGATGATCGAAAAAGATGGCTTCAAATCGCACGAAAAAACCGCAAGCACGTGGAACGTTTCCACGATCTTAAGGTTACCACTCAGTCGCTAGAGAAGCACTACGACCGCCTTTTAACCGAACGAATCCGGTAGTATGAAACGCAAAGGCGATTTCCTGGCCAAAGCCACGGGAACGTTCCTGACAATGGGATTCAGCACGGGTTTAGGTTTCATCGTGAACCTGATCCTGGCTCGTGTTCTAGGACCGGCCGGCAAGGGAGTAATAGCACCTGCCCTGTCGGCGGCGACCATCGCAATAACCATAGCCTCACTGGGGCTCGATCACTCCACAGCCTACTTCCTGGACAAGAAATCTTTCAGGGCGAAGGATATACTCCTGACCTCTTTTCTGTTTGCTATCGTATCAGGCGCTCTGGCGTCCCTGGGTATACTCCTGGCACTTGAGTACGTAATCCCGGAAGCCACCTCGCTAACCCGCCTGTTTTTTGCCGGCGGCGTCTTCTTCACCGTTATCTACAACATATCCCACAGTGGTCTTCTGGGACGCAACCGACTGGGTCTCATAAATCTTGGACGAGTGGCTTCGGATATCTTAAGAACCATCCTGGCCACGCTTTTCCTCTATTCCCTTTGGCCGACGGTAGAAGGTTTTGCCTTCGCATACATGATCGCTCAGGCTCTGAACGCAATCCTTGTAACCATCTTTGCCTTTAGAGAAGTAGGGATTATCGGTGCCAGGATAGACCTTTCGTTCTTCAGGAAAGCACTAGGATTCGGTGTAGCGGTCTTTTTGGCTTCGCTTACCTTGCAGGCCAACCGGCAGATAGGGGTCCTGATTCTCAAAATGCTTAGATCGGTGGAGGAAACCGGTCTCTACGCCCAGGCACAAACCTTTGCCAACTTCCTGCTTCTTCTACCACAGGCGCTCTCTTTTGCCATTTACGGAGCGGTGGTGGGAAAGAGGAACAAAGAGGAATTCACTGCAAGGATCGTAAGGTTGTCGATTTTTTCTCTGCTTGTGCTCTCCGGGATTGTAGCTTTGATCGCCCCCTGGCTTATCCCCACCCTGTTTACCGATAAATTCACCCCAAGTGTTCCCTATCTCTGGGGGCTCCTGCCCGGTGTCGTAATCTATACCCTGCCTAGGATTTATGCGTCTTTCGTAATAGCAAGCTGGGGCAGGCCCTGGCAGGTTTTTGGGGCAAGTATGGTAGGATTTTTCTTAAACGTGGTTGGCAACCTTTTGCTTATCCCCTGCATAGGTGCTTGGGGAACGGTAATCTCCTTCGACGCCGCCAGCATCGCGATGGCTCTTTACTATATCGTATTCCTTAAAAGGCAGACTGGAATAAGTATAAGAGGGCTACTGCTGCCCTCTGGAGAGGATTTTCGCTTTCTGTTAAGACGCCTCAAGTCTTTCTTTAAACCCTAAACCGGACTCTCGGCTTATACCTAAGAAGAACCAATGAATCGTCGGTAGATAGCAACTTCCTGGTTTAGCCTTTCGGGCCAGGTTAGAAGAACCCTACGGGAGAATTCTTTTGCCCGTCTGCCCAGGTCTTTTCTGAAGGATTTCTCGCGCATGAGCCGCTCGATCCCTCGCGCCGCGCCTTCGAGATCATATGGTTTATAGAGCAGCCCGGTCTGGCCGTGACGGATAAACTTGCGGGTGCAGCCGACGTTCAGGGTAACGACCGGTTTACCCAAAACTAGCGCCTCAAGAACGGTGTTGTTGATATTGGATACCTCCTGTGTGGAAAGAACCACGCTAGCCCCGGAAAGCATTTCGTGTACCTTGGCTCGCGAAACGTTTCCCCAAAAATGCACGTTGGATGAGACCCCCAGCTTCCTTGTAAGCTTTTCCAGCATCCGCCGCCGTGGGCCATCACCAAGGATGATAAACTGAACCTCAGGTAGACTCTTCTTGCATATCGCAGCTATCCGGATAAATCTATCAACTCGCTTCCCGTCAACCAATCGAGTAGCGGTAATAACGTAAGGGGGCGAGGATTCCTTACACTTCATGGATAGAAGTGAGGGATCGTAACCGTTTATGAGGAAGTCGCAGCGGTCATCCGGGACTCGAAAGATACGCAGGACCTCATCCCCGCAGGTGCCGTCGTCGGTAAGAACGATGTGATCAGGCGGATTACGAAGGATAAAGAGCAAATCGAAGTAGCGCTCGCGAAGCAGACCTCCCCTGAGTTGCTCTATGGGAGCGCTTGTACCGTATAGCCTCGAGATCGCGGGAACCCCTAGATAACGAGCGGCACGGCGCAGGGCAAAAGCGCTCTCCAGTCCGTGCCCAACCACGAGATCGAAACCCTCGCCGGATTTTCGCAGCCAATCGGAGACAACCAGCGACCATGCACTAACCGCAGGAAAGCGATAGAAAAAACCGACGCCAGTCTTGATAATCGGCTGCAGCCTAGCAAATGGATTGGATATACGAATGAAGCGAACGTGTTCCTGTTTTTCAAAGGCAGGAAGTCCTGTGGCGACCGGCGCAAGGTGCGTGACCTCAAATCCCGCCTTAACCAGGGCCTGGATTGCGTAGCCCTCTGAAGGCGATCCACCGCCCTTGCCCATCACCCAGATGGAAGGCCACGGCGAGATGGAAAGCACCCTTCTCAACCTGTTCTCCTCAAGATATTTAGAGTGATTTTGCCTTCGGGCAAAATTACTCTATCGAGAAACCGGTTTTCTCCCAGTCGTCTAGGAAACGTTTAAGCCCGATGTCGGTTAGTGGGTGCTTTACCATCTGACGGAAGACCTTGGCAGGCATGGTGCAGATGTCGGCACCTATAAGTGCCGCCTGCATCACGTGCTCGGGATGTCGGGTGCTGGCAAAAATGATCCGGGTATCGATGCCGTAGTTATCAAATATCTCTCTTATGCGGGCCACCTGATTGATGCCTTCGTGGCCTATGTCGTCAAGGCGGCCCACAAAGGGTGAAACGTATGCGGCACCGGCATTCGCCGCAAGTATCGCCTGAAGAGGGGAAAAGGTAAGGGTCATGTTCACGTGGATTCCTTCCTCGAAGAGCACACCTGCCGCCTTAAGCCCTTCAGGGATACAGGGGATCTTGACCACTATGTGTTCGGATATCTTTGAAAGTGATTGTGCCTGTCTCACCATGCCTTCGGCATCGAGAGCCGTAACCTCTGCAGATACAGGACCTTGCACCACGTCGCATATCTCTTTTAAGAGCGCGCGGTAGTCGCCGCGGTCCTTCTCCCTGGAGAGCAGGGTGGGATTGGTTGTAACTCCGTCAAGAACGCCCCATGCGGCTATCTCTTTTATCTCGTCTATGTTGCCTGTATCAAGATAAAGCTGCATCAATCCTCCTTAGGATAGACTACTTTCACAAGCACCAGGCCGTTTGCAGGCGCGGTGATGGTCTGCACCGGCTTGGTGCGGCTAAATAACTGCGGAATGATCTGCGGTTCTATCATACCGCGTCCACACTCGGTTGCTACACCTACCATCCTGCGGACCATCTTGTAAAGGAAAGACTTCCCTCGTACGTCAATAACTATCTCGTCATCCTCCTCCAGTATATCTATTGAATCCACGGTAAGCGAGTGCCTTGGATCGTCAACCTCGCAGAGCGCCGCATAGTCGTGCGTCCCGACCAAAAGGGCGGCGGCGAGCTTCATCCTCTCGAGGTCGAGATCGTAGGAATACTCCCACGCCGTGCCCCTGCGCAGAGGAGAACGTCCACGGATGATACGGTAGCGGTAGAGCTTTGAGGAGGCATCGCGGCGTGCGTCGAAGGAATCCGATACCTCTTCAATAGATTTGATGAAAATCGTCCGGGGCAGAATCGAGTTCAATGCGATCGGGAGGCGATCGGGTGTAAGCCCGCCATCGTAGACGAAAGACGCGACATAACCCAGAGCGTGCACCCCGGCGTCGGTGCGTCCGCAGCCGGTGATACGAATCCCGTCGCCCGTAATCTGTTCCATGGCTCGCTCGATCGTGCCCTGAACCGTCGCCCTTTCAGATTGAGTCTGCCATCCGAAGAAATCTCGACCGTCGAATTCGATAACGGCTTTGAGTCTCATCTCACCACCACCGCTAATGTGAGTAGAAATATGCCTATCGAAAGAAGCACCCAACCAGGTCGTTTGCCGATGATCCTGATCGGATGAGTGACGATCGCTTGTGCCTCACGAAATACCCTGGCTACCGCTTCGGGAACCTCCTTCCATCTCCTGACCTTGGATAAGGATTCAAGAAAGAACGGTATGGAGAGAAGCGCCAAAGCAAGAACTTCACCGATCACAGGGCGGCGAAAAAGTTTGTCTGAGAGCCTTGCCAGGCCCCATACCAGCTCCTCGTGCGTGCAGACGTAAACGAGAAGCAGGGAGAAGAAAAGCGCCAAAGCGAACCGAGCGCCTATTGTCAGGGCAGACCAGAGAGCATCGGCACCCTGGGAGCGGTTGAGAAACCAGTTGAAGAAAACGCTGAGGACGATCAGGGGAAGCGATATCTTAAGGTAGCGCCCCCAGAATCTCCATCCTGCTCGACCAAGGATTGCAAACACCACACAGAGCGCTCCTGCGGCTGCAAATTCATACCAGCGAAAGCAGAAAGGAGCGATGGCGATCAAAAGAATCGTTGCTACTATTAGCGTAACCGGAGAGACCCGGGAAAGCGGCGGGCGAGTTGTGCTCATAGACCGAGAATAGGGAAAGCCGAACGAATGTCAATAAGACCTGTCATTGGCTTTATCGGCGGACGATGATGCCCCAGTTACGGCCGGCTCCATGTTCGCGGCGGTGAGAGTAGAACCGCTTCGAGTTGCAGTGGGTGCAAAGATCCAAAGATGCACCCTCAACCGCCCCGACGGATGAAAGAAGAAAACAATTGGCCGCTCGAAGGTCCAGATAGAACCCCTCCTTCTTTCTTGAGAAAAACCGGTTCGCTTCTGGCCAGGTTTCTCTGAATTCATTCAAAACGTCCTCACTAACCTCATAACAGCACTTGCCGATTGAGGGACCCAAGGAATAGTATAAACGATAAGAAGGAATGCCTGTCTCCTTTTCCACCTTTTCGGCAAATCTTAAAGCTATCTTGGCAAGGGTTCCCCGCCATCCGGCGTGAGCCAACCCCACAACCCCAGAATCCTTATCCCAGATAAATATAGGTACACAATCCGCCACTCTTAATGAAAGCGCAAGACGGAACTCGCTGGTAAAGCATCCGTCCGCCTCTATCTCTCCAGGCCTATCAACCCGAATCACGCGATCGGAGTGGGTCTGATTCATGGTTACGAGAGAAGCACCCAACTCAAAAGGCGCGAGTTGTTCCTTCAGATCAAGGTTGTGATCCAGACCCTCGTCTCTAAACCGCCGCGTGGTGAATAAGATCTCTATATCCTGTGTGGGATTAAGTACATAGAACCTTAGGCCGTCTTTGGAGATCAAGCGCCATGATTGACTATACACCGAAGTCCTCCGGTTCGTAGCGCAGCTTTAGATCCTTGGCAACAAGCTGCATCCCTTTCTTGCCCCAGTAACTATCTTCGGCGATCCGGTAGGCGACATCGAGCGCTTCCTTGCGACCCGGTTCAAGTTTCAGGATAAGCTCGGATTTACCGAACGCAAGAACGGGCACGGTAGTTTTATCCTTGCGCACGGTAAACTTGAGATGGTCGCGACCGAAAACCCTCGGGGTTCCAACCACCTCCAACCCGGAAGTAACAAAACAAGGCTGGGGATTGCCCATACCGAAAGGCCGAAAGCGCTCGAAAAACTCCCGAGTCTCGGAATCGAAATCGCCAAGTTCTACCTCAGCCTCAAGTCGCAGCCTGGGCTCAAATACTGACCCCGGATAAGTAGCGGCATGTTCGTTAATTGCCTGCGTGAAATCTTTAAGCTTGGCTTTTTCCATAACCAGCCCGGCTGCCACCTCGTGCCCGCCGAAGGTCACAAGATATTCCCGTACTGCAAGAAGTGCCTCGTACAGATGAAAACCCGGCACACTGCGAGCCGACCCCTTCAGCCTGCCCTCTTTTTCCGCTAAAAGGATGGTGGGACGATAGTAATCATCCACCAGCCTGGAGGCAACTATCCCGATAACGCCCTCGTGCCAGTCTGAACGGCAGCACACAAGCACGCGAGGGTTTCGTTCCTTGATCTCGTGCTCGGCGAGGATACGGGCCTGCTCAAGGATAACGTCCTCTGTCTGTCTGCGGTTGCGGTTGTATTGATCAAGCTTTACGGCCAGGCTCCTTGCCTCTTCCAGGTCGGTTGAAAGCAAAAGCTCAAGAGCCTGCTTTGAATCGGCCATACGGCCTGAGGCGTTAAGTCGAGGCGCCAGCCCGAAGGCAACGTTGGTAGCCGTAATGGACTTACCGGCGAGTCTGGATACCTCCAAAAGCGCTTTAAGTCCCGGCTTGGAGGCCTTTGAGATTCGTTTAAGTCCATAGTGAGCAATAACTCGATTCTCGCCGATCAAAGGAGCGACGTCGGCGATGGTGCCGAGGGCAACAAGATCGAGATCGTCTTGAAGCGGCTCCAAGGGTTCGCCAAGACGCCGGGAAAGTGCTTCAAGCAGCTTGTAGGCTACCCCGACTCCGGCAAGCTCAGCAAATGGATAAGTTGAGTCTCCTCTCTTGGGGTCGACGATCGCAAGGGCTTGGGGAAGGTTCTCTCCGGGTTCGTGATGATCGGTTATTAAAAGATCGATGCCTGCCTTACCGGCCATACGTGCTTCCTCGACAGCGGTGATACCGCAGTCCACCGTAAGAATAAGAGACGCTCCGGACTCCCTGACTGCATCTATCGCCTTGCCAGTAAGCCCGTAGCCATCCTTCATGCGATGGGGAAGATAGAAATCAGCATCGATCCCTAATCTATGCAGACCACGCAACAGCAGGGCGGTGCCGGTGACCCCGTCAACGTCGTAGTCGCCGTGTACAAGAACCCTCTCTCCCCTTCTTTGCACATCAAGCAATCTCTCGACCGCTCGTTCCATATCCGGAAGCCCGAATGGCTCGTGCAGATGCCCCAAGGAAGGATTCAGGAATCTCTTGACAGACTCCTCATCCCTGTAGCCGCGTTTCCATAAGACCAATGCAGGCAAATATGGAATACCTTGGTGGGAAGCAAAATCTCTCACCAGTTGATCATTCACAGGCTCACAAACCCAGCGCAGTGTCTTGTAGGTAGATGGGGACATCAACGAATTTTAGTCATAGGCTGGGCTATGTCAAACTTGAGCAACCATGAGGATAGAAGATTCGTCGCACTTGACAGAAGGGGCTAAGGACTTTATCATTACATCATGATTGCATTGTTTTTATTAACAATCCTTGGTTCCGATAAGGATAGCACCCGTGAGCTTATCCCCTATCTTGCGGGAGACCAGGGCAGCGGGTTTATCCTGTGGGGTGATGCCGAAGCCGACGATCTGATCACAAGAATCTTCCCTGCGGTAACGGAAGCGATGAAGGCTGATACCTCCAAAACCTTCAGGGCTGTTGCCTCTATAGAGATAGATCGTTCAGGAGCGATCGTCAAGGAGCCTGAGCTTTTAGAGAAGAGCAAAGTCCCCAAATGGGACACGACGATTATCACGATCTTGCGCGGCTGGTTGTTCGAAACGTCTCGTGACAGCCTGCGCTGGGATACTGTCGAGTTCCGGTACATAGCGCGTAAATCCGGAAAGGGGAGCACCTCCATTATCAAAGCCAGGGGACGTGAAGACTTCCATCCGGCCGCTTTCACCTCGGTGGATAAGATTCTGGCTGACCAGTCAAAAATGAACGCTCCCCGTGACAGCATCACGCCGATGGGCATCAACGTTACCCTCTCAGGCGATCTTGGCCTGGATGATCTGGAAAGTCACATCATGCCTGATCTCGAAGAAAGCATGAATGAGAAAGGCATCGCCTATGTTACCGCACGTTTTGAGATCGTGGTAAACGATAAAGGTGCAATCGATGATATCAGGGTTATCCAATCAAGCGGGAGAACTGCCTGGGATTCGGAACTTGAGAAGGCCATGCTTCAGTGGCGATTCAAGCCGTCATACAGGCTGCAGCGCAAAACCGACGTGATATTTGTAGTGAGCCTTGAGTGAGGGGTTTACTCCTCTCGGATAAAAAGATCAAACATAATGCGAAACCAAGAGCATGAAGAATAGGCCCTGTGTCCATTAAGGTTTAATCACTGCCAGCTAAGATCTTGACAGATTCAGGTGCAGCTACTATCCTCAAAACGCACAACGGCTAAATGGTTGAGGCAGTCTTCACCGGGATGTCGAACGCGTTTGCAGACGTTAGTTAAACCATCGAAGAACAGCTATAAAACATAGAGCTATACCGAGGAAATTCCCGTTATCTCGAGAGAAATATCTAAAGTCTTTGCCGAATTGGTCAGTGCACCTACTGAGATGTAGGTAACACCTGTGAGGGCTATATCCCGGACGGTCTCAAGGTTTACGCCGCCCGAGGCCTCAAGTTCTACCTTTCCTTTGACCAGCTTAACCGCTTCACGCATCGCATCCAGGCTCATGTTATCAAGCATGATACGATCGACACCCCCTGTATCAAGAGCCTCCTTGACCTGATCCAGGGTCGCACACTCAACCTCAATCTTTAAATCTCCGTGGGAGTTCTGTGCCGCTTTGACCGCTGCCGCAAGCGAACCACAGGCGGCGATGTGGTTATCTTTGATAAGAACCATATCGTAAAGACCCATACGGTGGTTGTAGCCCCACCCATATCTGACAGCGGCTTTCTCAAGCGCTCGCAGACCAGGCGTCGTCTTTCGGGTATCAAGTATCTTCGCGTTGGTACCATGAACCGCGGTCACGAAACGAAAGGTCAGTGTAGCGATGCCGGAAAGATGTTGAAGAAAATTAAGAGCCGTCCGCTCGGCCACAAGGATTCCCCTCCCAGGGCCTGAAAGCTTGGCCAGCTCATCACCTGGATTTATCCTCTCCCCATTGTTGAACAAGAAGGTTACTTCAACTCGCTCATCTACCTGGCGAAATGCCTCCTTTACTACCTCTGCCCCAGCAAGCACCCCCTCATCCTTGCAGAGTATAATGGCTTCAGCCTGAGCTCCTGCAGGTACCGTCGCCAAGGTGGTAACGTCACCTATACCTATATCCTCGGCAAGCGCACGCCTTACACTGTCCTTTACCGCATCTTCGTAGAAATGAGAGTTGCTCATCGAGGTATTTTAGTCGAATTAACAAACAGGTCAACTAATATAACCGAGTCATCCATGATGAGTTTAAGATTCTCTCTCCTCCAGCTTGACGAAACCCTGCTCAGAGCTATACTGAACTTATGAAGAAATTCAAGGCGCTGTTCAAGCCCGAACCTGATGGAGGATACACCGCATCTGTTCCCTCTCTGCCCGGATGCATCTCTTACGGGAAAACCCTGGAGGAAGCGAAGAAGATGCTTGCCGACGCCATTTCCTGTTACCTGAAATGTATGAAAGAGCACGGCGAATGTTCTCTGGATGATTCAGAGTGCATAGTGGATGAAATCTCAATCGCAGATGAATAAGGTCCCTGCGTTAAAATCAAAAGACCTCTTGCGCCTCCTGAAAGACGCGGGATTCCACGAAGATCATCGTTCGGGCAGCCGCGTCATCATGCACTCGGATTCCAGAGGGACGCGAGTAGCTGTTCCTTTCCACCAAAAGGACCTGCCTATAGACACCATAAAGACGATACTGCGGGCGGCGCATCTCGATCCAGAGAGGATGTTGGAGCTCTTGTATGCCTGAGTTCAGGCTGGTAACTGACATGAAGCCGACGGGCGATCAGCCCCATGCGATACGCAAACTGGTGGAGGGCATAAAGAAAGGCGACAGACATCAGACCCTTTTAGGCGTAACCGGGTCGGGCAAGACGTTCGTGATGGCCAACGTCATTCAAAAGGTGCAGCGCCCAACACTGGTGATGAGCCCGAATAAGACCCTTGCAGCTCAGCTTTACGGCGAGTACCGCCAGTTCTTTCCTCACAACGCGGTCGAATACTTCATCTCTTACTACGACTACTACCAGCCCGAGGCCTACGTGCCCGAGTATGATTT
>DAOVCF010000095.1 GCA_030670165.1 Candidatus Stahliibacteriota bacterium
GAAGCCATAATACGCCCTCGCCGCCCACGACCACTGGGATTCAGGCTGATTCCTTACCTATCCGCAGCTGTGGCCGTGTTCCTTGCCATAGTCATAAGCATACCTCTTCTTAAACGAGCACCCGCGAAGTTCACGGAAGAAGAAATCGCAGAAATCACCGCACCGCCACAGAAATCAGGCGTGAGCTTCAAAAGGTTTGAGGAAAAGCCGGAAGCCAAGAAGATTGAGTTGAGGGATAAGAAGTTGGTCTCTACCGATGAGATATTGGGGGCAGAACCCGTTGAGACAGACAGAAAATTACCCGTCGCCGCGATGACAGCTGAAGCCGATAAGGCAGCGAAAGGTACGGGAGCGGCTGCAAAGGAACAGAAGCCACCCACCGAGCCCTCAAGGACGGAAAGGACATTCTTGAAGGATGAGGAGAAAGCAAAACCCGCCGCCGCGGCTAAGACAGCCGAACCCTATCTTGAGGAAGCGGAGGTCTTTGCCGCTCAGCTTGTCCCCAAGTCAGGTACGCTTCGGGTGGTGATTGACTCTACCGGTCGGCTGGCTAAGGTGACGATCGAAAAATCCTCGGGCGACCCCAAAGCCGATACCATGGCCATGAAGGCCTACAAGAACCAGTGGGAGGGCAAGACGTTCAGGGAACGCCAGAGGACCCTCCTCGTGCCTTTTAGCCAGCAGCCTACTGAGTAAATTGTACTTCAAAACTAGATCAACCCATCTCTAAGAGGCGTATCTGCACAACGGCGGAGGCCGGTTGTAATCGCTTAACCCCCGCCCCCTTTGTCCTCCTCCCCAATCAAGCTAAAAAAGCTTGACAAGATACTTCCCTTTAATACAATAGTGTGTTAAACTTCAATCATACGCGAGGAGGCGATGTGAAAAAGGTCGTTTCAACACTCATCATCCTCTCACTGATAGCCGGACCTGTAATTGTCCTTGCCCAGGATGCGGGTGACGCATGTCTGCAGGCCCAGATGGACGCTGAGAGGGATGTCACCGGTCCGCTGTGGTTTGGAGCAGGATGTCTGTTTGGAATCCTCGGAGTCGGAGCCGCCTACTTGATTGAACCTTCACCCTCCGCCATGAGTTTGCTTGGCAAATCGCCGGAATACGTTGCCGTCTACACTAACTGTTACAAGAATAAAGGCAGTTCGATTCAAACGAAAAATGCATGGACAGGTTGCTTAATTGGAGCAGCAACTGAGACAGTTATCTACTTAATCTACGTTGCGCTTATAGCAGCCACTTATCCTTATTATTAAAAGAAGAAAATGGATGAGCCTTTTTCTGATCCTTGCGTTTTTCTCCGTAAACACCACGGAGTCACTTCTTAGAGCCGAGTTTACACTTACAACGACCCTCACTGAACGAACCACAGACACGGAAGTGGTAAAGGGGAATCTTTACTTACTTACGGGGCCGGTGGTTCTCTTCCAGGTCTCCTCGCCTGTCAACCAACTCATGTGGGTAAGGCGCGACACTACCGATATCTACTATCCCGAAGAACACAAGCTCTTCCGCATCGTATCAAGGGATACTCTGCCCACGAGCAATTCCACCGTTCCCCAACTGTTCAACCTCGACTTCGAGCACCAATTGCATGCGACTGGATTCAAGGTTACAAAATCGGAGAACAAAGGGGATACGCTTCTGCTCCACTGGAATAATCCAGAAGTCAGGGCTTCCCCGGAGATAGTGACCGGCAGCATCGGCAAGGATTTCGTTCTTTATCGAACAAGCGGACGCGGCTGGAGCCTAGAGGTTAAGCTCTGGGATTACAGAAGCATAGACGGGAAGCGCTATCCCCACTTTATGCGCTCAACCGTAACCAAAGGGAGGTTCACCAAAACCGAGGAGCTTCGCCTTGCTCATATTCAAATGAACCAGTCTCTCCCCCGGCACCTAGCCGAGTTCGTGATTCCGGAGGACGCCGAAATTAAAATCACCGAATGGTAAACAGGAGTCAAGCTTTTGCTATTATTAAATCGTAGTGGCTGACTTTGGCGTTTTGAACGCCCGTCACGCGTCAAGTCGGCCCGCTTTTGTATTTCGGGCTGACCTGATGCCCTATGGGATAGAAACTATCCCAAGGGACACGCTGAGGTCAACCTCTACTTGAGATTGCTTCGCAAGCATTTGACTTGCTCGCAATGACGATGATCGGTTCTACCCTATTTTCTCTAACCTCACCGCGGTTCCGTAGGCCAGGAGCTCGGCAGCACCCTGCATAACTGAAGAGGTCATGAACCGGATGCCGATCACCGCATCAGCCCCAAGCTCGGAGGCACGTTCGATCATCCTATCAAGCGACTGCTCGCGCGACTCGGCAAGAAGCTTGGTATAGTCTGTGATCTCGCCGCCGACAATGTTCCTGAAACCGGCAAGGATATCGCGGCCCATGTGCCGGGCGCGAACCGTGTTGCCCTTAACTATCCCCAGAGTCTCTTTTACCTTGTACCCAGGGACCTCGTTAGTTGTTGCGATAATCATAACTTCACCTCTTTCGAGTATTTGTCGTATTTGCGAACAAACAATCGCTCTTTTAGAACGCTTACCAAAAGAACGATGAAACCAGCCAGAAGCACGCACACACCGATCTTGAGGACGACCGAAACTGTGGAATCGGTGATAAACTCACGGATCAGCATGAACCCACCGAACCCCAGCAAGAGGATCGCGCCCAGGGACAAAAGAATCCAGCCTATACCTCGTTCAAGCCGGTTGTAGAGCGAGCGCCAGTAGGCTGAACGCGCGTCCTCGCTTAAATCTTTTAACTTGACGGCAGACATAAACTCCTCCAGGTTTTTGAACTCTCCGTACTCTCGGCGGCACTCCTCGCAGGAGCGGATGTGGTTTGTGAACTCCTCGCGCTCCCGCTCCGTTGCCACCCCATCAACCACCCGCAGCAACAAATGCTTGAAGTGTTCGTGAGTCATCTATCTCCCTTTAACATACGATCCTTCAGGTGCCTGCGCGCGTAGTAGAGCCTGGACATCACCGTTCCGATAGGGATGTCCAGTTCATTCGCGATCTCTGCGTAGGAGAGCTGTTCAAAGTAGAACTTTCCGATTATCTCTCTGTCTTGCGGCGAGAGCTCGGATAATGCACGATTAAGAGCGATCTTAGTCTCGACGGTGATTGCGGAGGAGGGTGAGGAGGGCGCTGAGGAAGGCTCTGCGATCTGGAAGTCCTCGATGTTATAGGCCTGTTTCCGTTTACGGCGACGCAGGAAGTTGTAGCACAGGTTGCGTAGAATCGTAGCAAACCATGGAAAGAATGGACGGGAGACGTCGAACCTTTTAAGATTCCGGTATGCGCGGATGAACGCGTCCTGGGATAAATCCATCGCGTCCTGTTCCGAACCTAAGATGTATAAAGCCATTCGGTAAGCCCTTTCAGTGTATCTTGCCACGATTACTGCGAAGGCTTCTTTATCTCCGGCAACGGTAAGGGAGATCGCCTCCGCATCGGCGGTGTTCATATCTACCATCTATACATTATCCCCAGTGAAATTATTCAGTCAACCCACCATGCTCCTTTTAGCCTATGGCTAAAAGATCGCAATTAAAAGAAGACCAAAGTCAGGCTGATCTCTACATATTCCATCTCAGATCATTCCCATTCAGGGGTAATGAAGACTTTAGGGAAAGACGAACCTAATTCCTGCGATCTTTTCTCCGAAGGAGAAAAGGAGCATTTTCGGGTTGACAATCAGCAAACCCTGAATAATCTTAGGCGATGATAAAGGGCAAGCGAACGATAACAGAGCTTGCAGTCACTATCTTGCTGCTGCTGGCCAGCAGTGGCTGTCGCCGCCCCACTCCGCCTGTAACCGAGATCAGCACCTTTGACATACTCATTGATTACGATGAGGAACACGGCACAAACCTTGCTCAGGTTTACCGTAATGCAATGGAACGCTTTGAAGACTACGATTATCCGAAGGATAAAATAGAGGAACGTACGGACACGGTAGGAGACCACATCATTCATATCTTGGGCGTCCGTCACGAGTCCAGGCTGGCTATTATCCGTTTCCTGCGCAACGTGCTGCCCTTCATTCAAAATCCCGATGAGTGGGTTTTTCTTGTGGAGGGCTGCAAGAACAAAGATCCCGTGCTGCCTGAACTTTACTTCTTCGCCGGGGTTGCCAAAGAACTAAACATATCTACGGTTGACCCTATAGTTTCGCCTCTGGGGGAAGAAGTAACCCAGAGGCTCATCTCCGGAACCCATCCCCTGCTAACCTTGAAGGACATCCACTTTGCCGTCCTCAACAGCATCTTTCCCAACAAGGAATCGCTCCATTCATTAAGCGAGAGAACCCGCGCACGCTACGTGAATACAATTGCCTCCTACAGTTCGTTCCCCGCGGACTCTATAGAAAACCTGCTTGTTGAATACGACACCACTTTCCTCGCCCATCCCCTGAACCTGGCTGCGGCTCGACGGGTGTACGCACAGATCCGCAATGACATGATAGATACAGCCAACGTACTGAGCCGTGAAAGGGTAATGGAAAAAATACCACAGATAAGTCAAGCGCGACACATATTCATCTGCGTGGGTACCTATCACCTGCCGGTGTTCGACGATCTTGAGGGGGTCCTTGGAACCGTCCACGAGCTGCATATCCTGCCGCCACAGGAGGAAGCGTCGAAAGAATAGTATCCGACTCGACAGATTGGACCCGCCGCACACCAGGAGAAATCGGCAAGATACTTGAAACCGACCTTGCTTCTGGCCTTACAGTCGAAGAAGCCAAAAAGCGGCTTAAGGGGTACGGACCGAACCGCTGGGTCGAAGACAAGAGACCGAATCCACTTGCGATGTTCGCCTCCCAGTTCATTGACCCTATCATTCTCATCCTGGTAGCAGCGCTTTTCGTGTCCGGCGTGATTTTGGGCGAGTGGCTCGACGCTGCGGCCATCGGCGTAATCCTTATCCTGAACGCTGTCTTAGGTTTCGTTCAGGAATACCGCGCCGACCGAACCTTGGCGGCCTTAAAGAAACTGGCAAGCCCGCGCTGCCGGGTGATGCGGGAAGGAAGTATAAAAGAGATCGATACCGAGGAGTTAGTTCCAGGCGACGTGGTTCTGCTTGCGGCAGGTGACAAGGTGCCTGCAGACGGTCGTCTGATAGACGCCAAGCACATCCTTGTGGATGAGGCCAGCCTCACCGGTGAATCGGTTGCGGTGGACAAGCAGGTAGCGCCACTTAAGGCCCAAACGCGTCTTCTGGGTGAGAAGCGCAACATGACCTTTTTGGGAACCAGCGTGGTCAAGGGACGTGGGGCGTTTGTGGTGACCGCAACCGGTAAGGGCACCGAGATGGGAAAGGTGGCCTCCTCGCTTTCTGCAAAGAAGGAAGAGACCCCGCTTCAGAAAGACCTGCGCAAGCTAGGCAACAAGATACTGTTCATAGTCCTGGGTACCTGCGCAGTGGTGTTCCTGGTCGAGTTGTTCAAGCAAGGCGCAGAAAGCAACTGGCTTACCCCTCTGCTTGTGGCCATCAGCCTGGCTGTGGCAGCAATCCCTGAAGGACTGCCTGCTGCGGTTACCATCTCGCTGGCATTAGGGGTAAGACGCATGGCCGAACGCCGCGCTATCGTGCGCCGACTTCATGCGGTAGAAACACTCGGATCAACAACCTTTATCTGCACAGACAAAACCGGCACCATCACCGAGAACCGCATGAGGGTAGAACGAATCATCCCTCTGGATCAAGAGAATGAACGAGGACTGCTTGCGGCGATGCTTTTATGCAACGACACCCAACGATCAGGCGAAGATGAGCTGGTGGGTGATCCGACCGAGACCGCGCTGGTGCGTTTTGCAGAAGAGAGTGGGCTTGTTTTGGAACAGATGCGTCAATCCTGTGCCAGGGTGGATGAGCTTGCATTCGACTCGGAGCGCAAGATGATGACCACCCTGCATCACTCTACCAACGGATTCGTGTCAATGACCAAGGGCGCGCCTGAAAATATAATAAAGCGGTCGGCCAATCTGGATGAGAAACAAAGGAAGAATTGGTACAGACGCTGTGATGAACTTTCACAACAGGGGTTCCGCTTGCTAGGCTTTGCCAAAAAAGACGCCTCGCAGATAACTGCAGATGAGACCCTGGAGGAGGGTATGGAGTTTTTGGGGTTGGCAGCGGAAAGCGATCCCCCACGTCCCGAGGTGCCGGCTGCACTCAAGGAGTGCTTCGATGCAGGGATTCGCGTGGCAATGATTACTGGCGATCACATGGCCACCGCTCAGGCTGTAGCCGAGCGTGTAGGTCTTAAAGGAGAGGCACTCTCAGGCGAGGAACTGGCCCGGATGAGCGATGAGGAACTCTACGATCGGGTGCAGGATATCGGGGTATATGCACGGATCTCCCCGCTACAGAAGGTGAAGATACTTGAGGCGCTTAAGTACCGCGACCAGGTAGTGGCCATGACCGGTGACGGGGTAAACGACGCACCGGCGCTGAAGCGTGCTGACATCGGGGTGGCGATGGGTATTACCGGCACCGACGTGGCGGTGGAGGCGTCTGAGATGGTCTTAACCGACGACAACTTCGCCACCATCGTTTCCGCGGTAAGGGAAGGACGGTTGATCTTTTCAAACATAAAGAAGTTCGTCCACTTCCTTCTGTCGTGCAACGTGAGTGAGGTGCTCACCGTGCTTTTAGCCTCGCTTCTGGGGATGCCCTTCCCTCTCTTACCTATACAGATCCTGTGGGTGAATCTGGTAACCGACGGCCTGCCCGCTTTAGCCCTTGGATCTGACAAACCCAACCGGGATTTGATGCGCGCCTCACCGCGTAAATTAGGAGAAGGCATCATCACCCAGATGGGGCTTTTGGGCATCATACTCCAGGGACTGATATTGACCGTGGGGGTGCTGGGAGCCTACGCCGCCTCGCTGTATCTCCTTCCCAACTGGATTCCGGGCTGGCTCCCCCGGTTGGGTGAGGAACAGGCCCAAGCCTACACCGTCAATCTTGCCCGAACCATCGCCTTCTCAACCCTTGTATTCAGCCAGCTCTTGCACGCGTTCAACTTCAGGGTTGGTAAAAGCTTCCTCTTCTCAAAACAGACCTTGCGTAATCTGTTTCTTAACGGTGCGTTCGGACTCTCACTGGGACTTCAGGCAGCGGTGATATACTTCGGCCCGGTATCTGGAATCTTCAAAACCGTTCCCCTGGGCTGGATTCACATTGCAGTTATCGCCGCCGCGTCGTTGATTCCGGTGATCTGCATCAATCTACTGCGCCGCCGCGCCATCAGAGATTGAATCCCTCCGAGCTTACCAACGTCATCCGCGTCCTGAGGGAAATCGCCGATAAGTACGATCCCCCACTGGCGGAGAAG
>DAOVCF010000013.1 GCA_030670165.1 Candidatus Stahliibacteriota bacterium
GTGTTACGGGTTGACTTTTGCCCCTTTTCGGCATAGAATAGGCTAAAAAATGGAGGCGAAAATGGCCGAAGAGTACTTAAACTTCATTGGAGGAAAGTGGGTTAAGTCCCAGTCTGGCAAGACCTTCGAGAATCGCAACCCTGCGGATACCGCAGATCTTGTGGGCACGTTTCAGCTATCTTCACAAGATGACGTAAATGCGGCAGTTACAGCTGCCCAGGCCGTCTACCCTGGCTGGCGAGATACCCCGGCACCGGAGCGCGCGGATTATATGTATCGGGTGGCCAATAAGTTACGCGAACGCAAAGAGGAAATCTCCAAGCTCATGACCCGTGAGATGGGCAAGGTGCTTGCCGAAACCCGGGGCGACGTGCAGGAAGGTATTGACACCGCCGATTTTGCCGCAGGCGAGGGCCGCCGCATGCACGGTCAAACCGTACCCTCTGAGTTACGCAACAAGGCAACTTACGTTATCCACCGTCCGATGGGCGTGTGGGGGCTGATTACCCCTTGGAACTTTCCGGTGGCCATCCCCACCTGGAAGACGTTTCCTGCAATAACCACCGGTAATACGATAGTTATCAAACCGGCCACCTACACCCCGGCCTGCACTGCGAAGCTGATGGAAATTCTGGACGAAGCAGGCATCCCAAAAGGCGTTATCAACTACGTGACCGGCACAGGCGGAGTTGTTGGCGAGCGGCTCATCAACCACCCGGACGTCAAGGGCATAAGCTTTACAGGTTCGTCAGAGGTAGGCAAGCGGATTGCAGAGGTCACCGGCAAGACCCTGAAGCGGTGTTCGCTGGAACTTGGCGGCAAGAACGGCCAGATAGTGATGGACGATGCAAACCTGGAACTTGCGTTGGACGGCGCTCTGTGGGGCGCGTTCGGCACCACCGGACAGCGCTGCACCGCGACATCGAGGATCATTGTCCAGAAAGGGGTGCACGACGAGTTCTTGGCCGAGCTGGTAAACAGAGCCAAACAGATCAAGATCGGCAACGGGCTGGACGAATCGGTCGAGATGGGTCCGCTGGTGTCTAAGGCTCAGCAAGAGACCGTGGCAAGCTACGTGAAGATCGGTCTTGAGGAAGACAAGGCCGAACTAGTGTGCGGTGGACATGCTCTCACCGACGGGGATTACGTCAAGGGTTTCTTCTTCGAACCCACGATTTTTGACAAGGTGAAGCCTGATATGCGCATTGCCCAGGAAGAGATATTCGGCCCGGTGCTTTCGGTGATCACGGTCAAGGACCTTGAGGAGGCGATTGAGGTTCTCAACGGTACGGTTTACGGACTATCGTCTTCCATCTACACCCAAGACGTTAACCGAGCGATGCGGGCGATCGAGCGCATCGAGACGGGCATAACATACGTGAACGGCCCGACTATAGGCGCTGAGTGCCACCTGCCCTTCGGCGGGGTCAAGGAGACCGGCAACGGACATAGAGAAGGCGGCTGGACCGCGTATGAGATCTTTACGGAGATGAAAACGGTTTACATTGATTACTCGGGCAAGCTCCAAAGGGCGCAGATAGATAATAAGTAAATCCCCTCCCCCTTTGTCCCCCTCCACCAAGGAGGGGGATGGAGCGAAGCGACTTGCGATCGTTGCCTTTACGAATATCGTAAAGGCCGCAAGCGTTGTCCGTTAGCCAAAAAGGAGCATTAAATCCACAGATGACGCAGATTAGGTTAATCCCTCCGACCGCTCTTATGAGCGGCCACCTCCCTTACCAAGTAAGAACCAAAGAGGTATCAAATGTCCCCCTTAATAAGGGGGATAAAGGGGAATTAAACGTAGTGGCCGGTTTTCAAACCGACCAGATTATTATGCGGGCCGACCTGAAGGTCGGCCCCTACGAACTTTACTTTTTCTATCTTGGCCTAGCTGTTTGACGCTGTCTAATCTTTGTAATTTCTTGGCGGATAAAATCGTTTGGGAAATATCGTTGCGAATTGGCCCGATCTACACGGAATTGATGTTCATAAGGTTGACGCTCTGAAGTATAGATTGAAGCCTTTACAGGCAAACTCTCACTTAGTAAACCTCCCGTATTTGTAATATAAATCCTATCGTTAGAAGCAGATGTATATGCACCATCTGGGTCACCCCAATACAATCTTTCGGGATAATAAGTTATGCACTTGCTACTGTCCAGCATTACTCTAACCGCACCCGCTGACTTAACTATTTTGTAACCCGAAGGCAAAGTAATCAAAGCTCTCACATCTTCGGTTGTTCTATCTCCCAGATTTGCGTACTCGAAATTGAAAGACAATAGAGAATCTATTCCGACAGAATCATAAGGTTCAACTCTTACATCATTAGCAAGAACAAGTATAAGAGGAGCTCTTTCCAAATCTCGACTAATAACTTCTTGTTGCTGGAAAAGATTTGAAAGCACAACTGCTTGTGCTGATTCAGCCTCAAGTAACTGTTCATAATAAGCATTTAGATACTGCCTCATGTTTTCGAGTGTAGGTTTCAACTCACCGCTAAATTCATTAAGTGTAACGGCCATTTCATCGTTGAAACTAGAAAGAGTTGTATCTAAATCTCCTACTCCTTCCTCAACTTCACCCATGACTGAGCTTAACCGCTCCAGTCGCCCCGTTAATTCTTCGCTTGCTTTTTGTGTTTCCTTAAATTGGTTTCGTGCAATAACCAGCAAAACAAAGGTGAGGATTGCCATTATTAAAGTAAACCCTGCAGTTATAAGGGAAAGGACATCTGCAAGTCTCATTTTCTGTTTTGGAGGATAATTTTCAGCCGAGTGGTTTTCTTCCGAAGGCTTCTTTGGTTGCCCATCCATTTTCTTTTCCTTCTCTTCTTCTTTAGACTCTTTTTTCTCCTTAGACATCCCTCAACTATACTCCTCCCCTGCCCTTATGTCAAGTGTTGGGCAAGGGGTTTAAACCCCTTGTCTGAAACCACTTGTCGCTGACGCTACTCGCAACGAGGTGCTCGTTGCTCTACAAAATCCCCCCTACCCCCCTTAAAAAGGGTAGCTTTGAGAGGCCTTCCTTATCAAGGGAGGTGACCGAAGGCCGGAGGGATTCTTATTAAGAGGGACACAGGGGGATCAAAATCTGCGGATTTATTCGCCCCAAGAGAGATTGCTATATTGACCGCCCTCAAAAAATCCTTATAATCAGCCCTAATGTCAAACCGATCCTCCCCTGCTCCAAGCCGTGCGGAATTGATGGGAAGCCAGTCCATAGGGAAACTCCTTCTGCGCTTCTCCCTTCCCGGGGTTATCGCGATGCTCGTGAATGCCACCTACAACATGGTGGATACCATCTTCGTAGGCGGCCTGGGTCCAAACGCCATCGCCGCGCTTACCGTGGTCTTTCCCTTACAGATGGTCTTTATCGCCATAGGTGCAGGAACGGGCATAGGGTCATCCTCCCTTATCTCACGTAGACTTGGTGAAGGACGGGTGGAGGCGGCCAACCAGGTGGTAGGACAGGCGCTTGTGATCATCCTGATACTCGGCATACTTGCCGCAATCGCAGGACACACCGTGGGTTATCCTCTACTTAGAGTTCTGGGCGCGTCGGAAGCGATCATAGGCGACGCCTACTCCTACATGATCGTTATCGCTTCAGGAGCGATAGTCATCTTCACCAACATGATAGGCAACAATCTTATCAGAGCCGAAGGCAACCCCAACCTGCCTATGATAGCAATGATCACCGGTGCGGTCATAAATATAGGTCTCGATCCGATATTCATCTATGTTCTTGGGATGGGTGTCCAGGGAGCGGCGGTGGCCACAATACTGGCCCGGGCGGTAGGAGCATCTATCGTTCTCACCTACCTTTTCGGCAAGCGCACGAGTTTCAGGCTCAAGGCTTCATACTTCAAGCTTAACTTCAGGATATGGGGCCAGATATATGCGGTGGGCGGTCCTCACACGCTGATGTCTTTGGTGGGCAGCGTGGCCATGGCCGTGGTGAACAACGTGGCCTCCGGGTTCGGCCCCCTGACCATTGCGGCTTACGGGGTCCTCTTCCGCATAACCCAGCTGGGGTTCATGCCATGCATAGGCATTTCCACCGGAGCCCTGCCCATAATCGCATACAACTTCGGGGCAAAAAAGTACCTGCGTGTACGGAGTACGGTCCGCAGGACGGTGTTTATATCCACCGTCATAACCATGGGAGTCTCGCTTTTGGCCATTCTTTTCCCTCGCCAGATAGTGAGCATCTTCAACCGCGATCCGGAGTTCGTTCCCATGGCCGCCCACGCCATGCGCATAGCGATGATAGGTTTCGGCCTCGTGGGCGCACAGGTGGCGTTTGCAAACTTCTTCCAGGGGATTGGAAAAGGAATTCCCTCTGCGGTGATCGGCATCTCACGCCGGCTGTTGATACTGGTGCCGGTGATCCTCCTCTTCGCGCACTTCTTCGGCCAGGAAGGGATATGGTTCGCCATTCCCATCTCGGATATAGGCGCGTTCATCATATCGCTCATCTGGACTTTGATCGTGATGTGCAAGCTTGGCATAGGCCTGTGGGGAGAGTATAAAGACCCCAAAAACGAAGTCCAGTCTTAACTCGGTTTATTCCACGATCTTTTTGCCGAAGGCAAAAAGGAGCATTTATCAGTTGACCCTCGACTCAAAATCGTTATACTAAACGACAATGCGGCTTGATCATTTCCTCATACACGTGGACAACGACGCGGCGATCCTTGAAAACCTCAAAAAGGAAATCGTGCCGCTTGGTTTTCCCTTCGATCCAGGATCGGAGAAAAGCACACAGGGGCTTGCAGTTTCCAATATCTGGATAGGCGAACAGTACCTGCAGATAGTTCGTCTCTTGCAGCCTTCGGTCAGAGGCTGGAATCCCCGCTGGGTTGAATGCTATAACGAGGGAAAGCGCGGCGTCTTTTCCATCTTTATCGCCGTAAAAGAACTGGACGAAGTGTACGAAGGTCTGGTTGAAAGGGGCACCGAGATCCCTGAGCCTGAACCAAAACAATCCCTTGTTAAAACGTCCAAAGACATCCTGGAGGCCGTCACCGGGTTCCTGGGCCTGGGACAGTCGAAACAGAAGAAGATCTCTCCTTGGCGCTCCCTGAACCTGCCACCTATCCCTGGCACCGACATGGACATAAACTTCCTTGAATATCATGAGGATTCAGAGAAGGATATCAAGACCCTCATGAAGCCGAACGCCGAGGAGTACGGGATAACCGGTATCCACAGGGTAAAGATATACCTGCCCCTGTGGAATGAAGGGATCGAGTTCCTTCAAAAGGTCTTTCCTCAACTTCTGCAAACGACAACTCAGCAGAAGGTTGAGCTAAGAAAGGATGAACTGCTATTCTTCCGCTCCGATCCGGAAGCCGGCCTAGAGGTAAAGCTCAAGGCCACTGCAGAGGATAAACGGTACGCAGGCAACAAGTTCCAGATCGAGAACGTAGAGATCAAAACCGTCTCCCCCTGACCCCTCCACAACACCCATCCCTTCAGGAAAACTTGTATCCGATCTTACGCATGAACTCGCGGCGCTCTCTTATCTTTGCTTCATCCTCGATACCAACCGGCGAGTAGCCGTCTACCACACCTAAAACACCCCTGCCCTGGTCTGTCTCGGCAATCAGGACCTGAACCGGATTGGAGGTGGCGCAGAACAAGCTAACTATCTCGCGCACCCCGCGCAACGATTCCATAACGTTTACCGGATAGGCGTTACCGAGAATCAGAACGAAGCTGTGGCCAGCGCCTATGGCCTCGGCGTTCTTTACGGCAAGCCTGGTCAATTCCTCGTCGGTGCCCTCATATCGAATTAAGCGATCCTGGGAAGCCTCGCAAAAGGCGAACCCGAACTTTATGCCTGGAACCGATGTAACCAGGGCCTCGTACACGTCCTCGCAGGACTTGATGAAGTGCGTCATGCCGACGATGACGTTCGCTTCTTCGGACTTTTGGATCGGTATGAGTTTAAGTTCCATTACTCCTCCAGTTTGAGATGAATATATCTACGTGGCGGGATTAAGTCAAGAGGCACTGTCGCCTCACATAAGAATCCACATGACTGAAAGACGACGGCAACGGAGTAAACAGGTATCGGTTGCCTCATTTAAATTCCACTCGTCCGTGGCGACGTCAAAGGAGGAAATTAGTTGAATGTCCAACCAAATCTCAGCCTCAGGTTCTTTCCAGTGGGTCGTTCCTCCATCCGTAAGCGAAGCGTTGTGGCTGCGTTGAATCTACTTCGGCGCAATTTGCGGTAGAGGCACGGCATGCTGTACTCCTACTTTCTTACGTGAGGCAACCAGCCAAGTTCGTGTTGATTTTTAATAAGGCAATGCGGATGCTTGACAAACCCCCTTGTTTGCCGTAGACTTTGGCCTCAAAAACATCCAAGGAGGATGCAAATGGCTCTTTCCGACGAAGTGAAAAACATAATCGTGGAACAGCTCCACGTACCGGCTGAGAAGGTAACGCCTGAAGCAAAATTCATCGAAGATCTTGGTGCCGACTCTCTGGATACGGTTGAGCTCATCATGGCCTTCGAAGAGAAGTTTGAAATCGAGATCCCTGACGAAGAGGCACAGAAGCTGGAGACGGTTGGCAAAGCAATGGAGTATCTGGAGAAAAAGCTCGCGGAGAAATAAGCTAGTCGCCGACGAAAGGATTTAAATGAATCGCCGAGTCGTCGTGACCGGCGTCGGGCTTATAACATCCCTGGGCCACGACGCACCAACTACCTGGGAAAAACTCCTGGCAGGCGAAAACGGTATTCGCCGAATCAGCTCCTTCGATACTTCTGATCTTGATGTTCAAATCGCAGGCGAGGTCCAGGAGTTCGACCCCACGCCTCGTATTGACTTCAAGCAAGCCCGCCGCATGGACCGATTCGCCCAGTTCGCACTGTGGACAGCCAAGGAGGCGGTTTGCAACTCAGGGATAGACTTCGGTAAGGAAAACCCTGAACGCTGTGGTGTACTCGTCGGTACAGGTATGGGTGGGGTAATCGTCTGGGAAGCCGAACACCAAAAGTTCCTCGAACGCGGTCCCAAACGAATCTCCCCCTTCTTGATTCCGATGATGATCCCGGATATGGCCGCCGGGCTTATTTCTATAGAGTACGGCATCCGCGGCCCCAACTTCTGCACGGTATCGGCCTGCGCTTCAGGTGCACACGCGGTGGGGGCATCCTTCGAGCTAATCAAACATGGTAAGGCCGATGTGATGATTGCAGGCGGCACAGAAGCAGCGCTCACCCGATTCTCCGTCGCCGGATTCTCAAACATGAGGGCGATCTCCAGACGCAACGACGAACCTGAACGTGCCTCAAGACCCTTTGATGCGGACCGTGACGGTTTCGTGATAGCAGAAGGATCAGGAATCCTCGTATTGGAGGAACTGGAGCATGCCCGCAAGCGCGGCGCCGAGGTCTATGCAGAACTTGCAGGATTCGGGCTTTCAGGCGACGCCTTTCACATGACCGCCCCTGACCCTGAAGCCAAGGGACCTCAGCTTGCAATACGTATGGCACTTGAAGAAGCAAGGTTTAACCGCGAAGACGTAGATTACATAAACGCACACGGGACCTCGACAGAATTAAACGATCAAATGGAGACCAGGGCAATTCGGGGTGTTTTCGGCAGTCATTCAGACAAGCTATGGGTCTCATCTTCAAAATCGATGCTCGGACATCTTCTGGGCGGCGCAGGCGGCGCCGAAGCGGTGATAACCGTGCTTTCCATCCGGGATGGAAAGGTACACCCTACCCGCAACCTTGAGAAACCGGGCGAGGGCTGCGATCTCGACTACGTACCGAAACAAGCTCGGGAAAAGGAAATCAAGCTGGCCTTATCCAACTCGTTCGGTTTCGGAGGGCATAACGTTACCCTGGCGTTCAAGAAGTTCGAAGGATGAGATTCGTCGTCTGCATAAAACAGGTGCCTGATACCACCGAGGTGCGAGTTGATCCGGAGACAAACACGCTTATCAGGGAGGGCGTTCCTGCAATAGTAAATCCGTTCGATCTCTATGCGGTCGAGGAAGCACTGATACTCAAGGAGAAGTTCGGCGGCGAGGTAACAGCAATCTCGATGGGACCGCCTCAAGCTGAAGAAGCCCTGCGCGAGGTGATCTCGATGGGTGTGGATCGTGCGATTCTCATCTCGGATAAGCACTTCGCCGGTGCCGATACCTGGGCCACCTCGCATACGCTCGCCGCAGCCATCCGTAAGATCGGTGAGTTCAACATCATCCTCACAGGAAAGCAAGCCGCTGATGGAGACACGGCACAGGTAGGACCGGGCATAGCCGAGTTCCTGGACATCCCACAGGCCACCTTTGTACGCAAGGTGGACGAGCTTGACATGGAGAAGAGAACCATAAGACTGCAATCGATGTGGGAGGAGGGGGCTGAGATCCTGGAACTTCCACTCCCCTGTCTTATTACGACCGTAAAGGAACTCAACGAACCCAGACTCCCGAGCCTGCGAGGAAAGCTTACTGCAAAGAAGGCCGAGATACCGGTATGGGGCTTTGACGACCTTGACGTTGAAGAAGCCCAGGTCGGGCTTGCCGGTTCACCCACACAGGTCATCAAGGTCTTCCCGCCTCCTCCACGCACCGAAGGCGAACTCTTCGCAGACGTAGAACCGGCAGAAGCGGCAAAAATCATTGCAGATAAATTAACCGAGAAGGGGCTGCTCTGATACCCTTACGTATTGACTACGATCTCTGCACCCTGTGCGGTGAGTGCTTACCCGTATGTCCGTTTGGTGCACTACAGATTCGAGACAACCGGTTGTACGTCCTTGAGGCCTGCACCCTTTGTGGTGCATGCATTCCGGTCTGTCCGGTGAACGCCTTATCCATAGAGGAGGTTAAACGTGATACGGAGATCGATCCCGGCGAATGGCGCGGGATATGGGTCTTCGCAGAGCAGCGCCGTGGCGAGATTCAATCCTCGACTTACGAGCTTTTGGGATCGGCCAGGGGGCTGGCTGGAAAACTTGACGTGCCGGTAACCGCAATATTGCTCGGAAACGAAGTGAAGGAGCCTGGTTCACTGCTTTCAGCCGGGGCCGACGAGGTGCTCTACGTCAAGAACGCAGCCCTGGATCACTTCGGGGTTGAGCCTTACTCGAAGGCTATCGCTAACCTCATTTCCGAGCGCAAGCCCGAGGTCGTTCTCGGTGCCGCCACCTTCATCGGACGTTCGCTCCTTGCCCGAATCGCGATAAAGGTACATGCAGGACTGACCGCGGACTGCACCGGGCTTGATGTGGACACCGAGAAGCGCCTCTTATTACAGACCAGACCCGCGTTCGGCGGAAACATCATGGCCACCATCATCTGCCCCGAGCACCGACCACAGATGGCAACCGTAAGACCAAAGGTGATGAAACCTCTTCAAGAACCTTACAACTCAAAGGGAAGCATACATGAGATTTCAGTGGACTCCCTGTCCAACCGGGTGAACTTCCTTGAGTTCGTGACCGACGACACCTCACGGATAAACATCGCAGAGGCAGATGTAATCGTAACCGGCGGGAGAGGCCTGCAGGATCCAAAGAACTTTGCTATAATCGAGGAGCTTGCCGGCCTGCTCGGTAGTGCGGTCGGCGCATCACGTGCCGCAGTAGACGCGGGCTGGATCAATTACTCCCATCAGGTCGGTCAGACAGGCCGCACCGTTTCGCCAAAGCTCTACATCGCAGTAGGGGTGTCAGGCGCCATCCAGCACCTTGTAGGGATGCAGTCATCGGACTACATCATCGCTGTTAACAAGGACCCAAACGCACCCATATTCAAGGTGGCGAATATAGGAATCGTGGGCGATCTGTTCGAGGTCGTCCCGAAGCTGATCGAGGAACTCAAACGCCGCAAGGAAACGTAACATCCACTGAATCCCTCAGGGTTGAGCCGGTATCAAAATACGAGGGCAAGGAAAAATGAACGTTCCCTCCAGTAATAAGAAAACTACAAAAAACACTAAGAAGGTCCTCATCGGCGTCATTGGCCGAGCAGGTTCAGGCAAGTCAACCTTTGCACGAATGCTGGCCCAAAACCGAGCCCTGGTACTGGATGCAGACAAGATTGCCTGGGAACTATACTCCAATCCTACCGTCCGCAAGAACCTCGCCGAAACGTTCGGCAGGAAGATCTTCAACAAAGATGGGGCCGTTGATCGAAAAATCCTGGGGAAGATCGTCTTTACAAATCCGGAAAAGCTAAAGCAACTGAACGCCATCATCCACCCCCTGCTTATCGGTGAACTCAAACACCGGATAGAGCGATCCTCTCAAAAAGTAATAATCATAGACGCAGCCCTCCTGCTTGACTGGCCTCTGGCTCGTAAATGCGATCTTCTGATAGCCGTGGAGTCTGAAGAAAACGTCTCGCTGGCCAGGCTGAAGAGTAAAGGTTCAGGCATCAAACGTGCCCGATCGATTCTTGAAAACCAACGCTCGAGGCAGGAGTTCAGAGAACTCTGCCATGTAGTGGTAGAAAACAACAAGGATTTGAGTGAGCTAAAGCTCAAGGCCGATAGGATCTGGCAAGAAAGGATTAAACCTCTCCTTGAGGATTAGACAAGTAGAGGCGACGCAGGGCCTGCCCCTTGAGATGCCTGGCATCTCATAGGGTATGCCGTGCCCCTACAACTTTGGAGTTTGGAGTATATTTTTATGAGGCAATGCGAGGGCTTGACAAGTTAAAAAAATCGGATAAACTTCTCCACCAAAGGAGGATGTATGAAAAAGCTACTCTTGCTTATCCCTCTCGTTGCAATAATTGCGCTCAGCGGATGCGCCTGGCAAGCCGTTTCTAAGGTTCCGCCGCCGAAAGACGTCTTCATGACCACGGGCGACATGAAGGACGGCGACTATGAACCGGTTGGAATGGTCAGTGCAATGCGCATCGAACTGGCGTTCAGCTTTCTGGGCCTTCTGCCCCCGCTCTATCCCATGATAGGGCCACAGGCGCAAGACCTGCTTTTTGAGCAGCTTGCCAAAGAAGCCAAGAGGATGGGTGCCAACGCCGTAATCAATATAAAAACCTCTGTCATACCTGCCGCGATCATCCCAGGGCTTATCTGGATACCTGTGGTTAACATGAGCGGCATGGCGATCAAGATGTAGGCTTTCAAAGATTCAAAGAGGGTGCCCCGCACCCTCTTTTTTCTTACCCCACTCGATCGCTTCACGACCGGGCGGGGACCAATGAACTATTTAGACCTGGCAATCCGAAGATATAACCTTGCGAAATACAAGTTATGCATTATCAGGTCTTACAAAGATCAACATAACCTCCAGACACGTTGACAATCCGCTTATTCTGACTAATATCAACGAATGGAACTTTCGTTTGATCTCTCAAAATCCACTCGCAGGGCGTTCCGCTTCAGCGAACTGGATGTAGCCGAAAGGAAGATATCGGAGTTTATACCTGAACGCTATATTCGCAAACAAGATGCTTTGCTGCCCGAGGTCGCAGAACCCGAGCTTGCCCGGCATTTCGTACGCCTTTCAAACCTCAATCATCACGTGGACAAGGGTTTTTACCCTCTGGGTTCGTGCACCATGAAGTACAACCCTAAGATCAACGAAGATGTTGCCCGTCTTGCAGGATTTGCAGACCTTCATCCCCTGTCGCCGACGAGCCGAACCCTGGGAGCGCTTCAGTTGATCTATGAACTTGAGAGGTTGTTGGCTGAGATATCGGGGTTCGATGCGGTAACCCTTCAACCCTCCGCAGGTGCGCAGGGAGAGCTTTGCGCCAACCTCATTATCCGTGCCTACTTCAAGAACAAAGGCGAGAACCGCACCAAGGCCCTTATACCGGATTCTGCACACGGCACCAACCCTGCAAGCGTAACACTCGCAGGCTTCGAGTCCGTAACCGTGCGTTCAACCCCACAGGGCCTTATTGATCTTGAGGATCTTGAAAGCAAGCTCTCGCCGGATACAGCACTCATCATGATCACCAATCCCAACACCCTTGGGCTTTTCGAACGCGATATCACGAAAATAATCGAGAAGGTGCATTCGGCAGGTGCGCTTGCCTACCTTGATGGAGCCAACCTCAATGCGTTAATGGGAATAGTCAAGCCTCGCAAGATGGGCTTTGATCTCATGCACTTCAATCTGCACAAGACCTTTTCCACGCCCCACGGCGGCGGCGGACCCGGAGGCGGACCTGTGGGAATGACCAAGGAGCTTGAGGCATTCCGACCAGTACCGACAATAGAAAAGCACGGCGAAACCTACCGACTGAACTATGACCGGCCTCTATCCATCGGCAAACTGCAGGCCTTCTACGGCAACTTTCTCGTGATGGTTAAAGCCTACACCTACATCCGAATACTCGGTGCTGCAGGGATAGCCGATGTGTCCAAAAACGCAATCCTCAACGCCAATTATGTAAAAAGCCTTATTGAGGATGTTCTGGAGGTGCCCCATCCTCAACACTGTATGCACGAATTTGTAGCATCGGGCAAAGCACTGCGCAAATTTAATTTAAAAACCACCGATCTGGCGAAGCGTCTTTTGGATTACGGTTTTCATGCCCCAACCATCTATTTCCCCCTCATCGTCTCCGAGGCGTTGATGGTTGAGCCAACCGAAACCGAAACCAGAGAGACACTCGAATGCTTTGCCGAAGCCGTCCGTCGGATAATACAAGAAGCCAAAATCAACCCCGAGATGCTGCGTCAAGCACCTCACACCACCCCGGTAGGACGGCTCGATGAGGTGCGAGCGGTTAAAGAGCTGGATGTTTGCTTCAGACCTGACCGAAAAACGCAAGGCTGAACTCTGCAATAGCATCGCTGAGAAAGTCGTGCGGTTTCGCCTTTCGCCCTTGGCGATTCTTATGATTGAAACTGTCAAGCCGCTGAGTTTTTTGGGAAACCAGCTCATGGTCTTCTTTGCGCCTATGGTGGGTGCATTTACATCCAGCCCCGTATATGAAGAGATGACCGCGTTCTTCGAGGAACGCTCAAACCTCGAGATGCTGATTCAGAAGATCGAGGAGGTGGAAGCTGAATGGGTAAAGAAAGAGAAAGAAACGAAGGAAGCGAGGAAGAAAGCAAGGAGTAATGAACGTGGCAGAAGAAAGTAAAAAGTTTAAAGGTAAAGAAATAGAAACAATCCTGGCTACAGACTGTGGGTCTACTACCACCAAGGCCATCCTGATAAAGAAACAGGGGGACGAATACCGACTGGTGGTGCGTGGCGAGGCACCCACCACTGTAGAAGCCCCGTTTGAGGACGTAACCCGTGGGGTTCTGAACTCTATAAGGGAAGTGGAGGAGCTTACCGGTGAGAAGATTCTGGATGGCGAGAAGATAATCAAGCCGGCCCGCGCGAAGAAGGAAGGGGTGGACGTATATATTTCGACCTCCTCGGCGGGCGGCGGCCTGCAGATGATGGTGGCGGGTGTTGTTTTAACCATGACCGGTGAAAGTGCTGCACGTGCTGCACTTGGAGCCGGTGCAATCGTGATGGACGTTATCGCCTCAAACGACGGCAGACTGCCCCACCAGAAGATCAAACGCATCAGACACCTCCGCCCCGACATGATACTTCTCTCAGGCGGCGTGGACGGAGGCACCATCTCACACGTGGCCGAGCTGGCTGAGCTTATACGCGCAGCCGATCCAAGACCGCGATTCGGAACCACCTTCAGCCTGCCAGTCATATATGCCGGCAACAAGGACGCGCGTAAGATAATCCTCGATACCCTCAAGGAGTCTACTGAGCTTGTGGTCGTGGAAAATCTACGGCCAGTACTTGAACGCGAGAATCTGGGACCGGCACGCGACAAGATACATGATCTTTTCATGGAACACGTAATGGCCCACGCGCCCGGCTACAAAAAGCTGATGGACTGGACAGACGTACCCATCATGCCGACACCTGGTGCAGTGGGACTTCTTATCGAAAGAATAGGCAAGCGACAGGAAATCGACGTACTGGGCGTTGACATAGGGGGAGCGACAACGGACATATTCAGCGTATTCGAGGATAAGTCGCTAGAGGCAGAAAACCCTGAGCGAGTCTTCAACCGCACGGTAAGCGCCAACCTTGGGATGAGCTACTCGATCTCCAACGTGCTGCTGGAAGCAGGAAACGAGAACATCCTGCGATGGATTCCCCTCGAGGTCGACGTTACCGAACTCAGAAACCGCATCCGCAACAAGATGATCCGCCCCACCACCATCCCGGCAACACTCGAAGATTTAAAGATGGAACACGCGGTGGCCAGGGAGGCGTTGAGACTGGCACTCCAACAGCACAAGAGCATGGCTGTGGGGCTTAAGGGCGTACAGCAGGAACGTTCAATCGCCGATGCCTTCTCCCAGAAAATCTCAGGCGAGACGTTGGTCGACATGATGTCGCTTTCTCAGATTGTGGGATCAGGCGGCGCACTTTCTCACTCCCCGCGTCGAGCACAGGCCGCAATGCTGATGCTCGATGCCTTCCAGCCCGAAGGAATAACCCGCCTGGCTGTGGACTCCATCTTCATGATGCCCCATCTAGGTGTACTCACCGAAGTCAACGAAAAAGCGGCGCAGGAAGTTTTTGAAAAAGACTGCCTTATCCCTCTTGGAACAGCCATCGCCCCGGCAGGAGAAGGCAAGGAAGGGGCCGCCTGCCTGAAGGTCGTCTTCAAACCACAAAAGGGCAAGCTTCAGGAATTAACCGTCAAGTATGGGGATCTCATAAAGCTGGAGCTTGGGGTAGGCGAGAAGGCGCAGGTAAAGCTTTCTCCCGAACGCGGCTTCGACGTAGGAGAGGGCCCGGGCAAGAGCCTTGAGGCTCTGATCACCGGCGGCCAGGTTGGAGTCATCATTGACTGCCGCGGCAGACCTCTCCGACTGCCTGAGGATAAAAATGAACGCATAAATGCGCTTCGGCGATGGGCCGAAGCTATGGAAATGTATCCTGCATGAACGTAATAACACTTCTTCTTGTAATAGGAGCAAGTGTAGAAGGGCCGTTCCTAGGAGGAACAACGGTAAAGCCTTACGAGAACTCGCATCTGGTGATGCTTCTTTCAGAAACCATAGATACCCGCCTTTCTCCCAGCCTGGCCGAGGGCTCCGGCAGTAGATTTATCGTTAAGTTCGATCACCCACCCACAGGAACCGATCGCTCTACTTTGAAGGATGCCGAATTAACCATCGCAAAGGAATGGTCAAGGAACCATTCGAAGAAGCAATCGGAATTAACCCAAGCCTAGGAGGCAGTATATGAGAAAAGCCTTTGCTTTATTCGTCTTACCGTTTCTGCTTCTGGCCGCTACAGGACCTTTTATAGACGGTCAGGTGCTACCGACGGCAACATATCTTTACAGGGATCCTACTGTGATCCATCTCCCCTGCGGGATAGATCTGGATACGCGCGATGCGGAACCGACACTTCCTGCAAACCTCATGCTCTCTTCTGAGCAGAAAGGGGTTGGCACCTACCTTGTTCAGTTTGATGGCCCTATCTACTCGCACGAACGCCGTGCCCTTGAACAGTCAGGGGTAGGCATCGAGGGCTACCTGCCCAACTATACTTATATCGTTCGGATGGATCAAGCCACACGCACCAGGGTAGAGATCCTGCCAGGAGTGAGCTGGGTAGGCAACTACGAACCCGGTTACAAGCTGTGCCCTGAGATTGACCTTAAAGATGGCATCCCAGAGAAACTGGTGGTAACTCTTTATGCAGGCATCGATGGCGAGGCAATCCGCGAGGCCGTTGAGACACTCGGTGGAGAACTGCTTGAGTGGCAAGCCACCGACTTCCAGACATTCGTCCACATAATGCTTGCCCCCCAGAAGCTTCCTATGCTTGTCCATGAGCCGCAGATCAAATGGGTGGAACCTTATCATCAGCCTTACGTCATGAACGGAAAGGCCCAGTGGGTCATTCAAACCTGGGAAGAAGACAACCGCCGCATCTGGGACGAAGGCATCACCGGAGAAGGCCAGATACTCGCCACTCTGGACTCTGGGATTCGCACATCCCACAACTTCTTCCGTGACCCTTCTGTGCCTATCACCGACTTCGGCGACTACCCCAACCACCGCAAGATCATAGCCTACCAGAAACCCGCCTACGACCCTGACGGCGTCATCACCTTCGGCGACGAGATCGGACACGGCACCCACACCGCAGGATCGGTTCTGGGTAACGATCAGCCGGTTGGCGGTTCAAGCGTCAATATCGGCATGGCGCCGGACGCCAGGATATACTTCCTTGACGGAGGCGGCGGAGGCGGTGGTATTATCCACGCCGTCAGCCTTGAGTACAGCTTTAGCATCGCTTACGATGGGAACAGTGCGGGCGGCGCACGGATCATCTCCAACTCGTGGGGCAGCCAGACAACCCGCGCCTACGACAAGAGCTGTGTGGAGTCCGACCAGACCATGTGGAACCGTCCCGACTACCTGGTTATGTTTTCTGCCGGCAACAACCCCCCGAGTACATACACAGGCTCCCCGGCAAACGCCAAGAACGTCATAGCCGTGGGTGGATGCATGAACGGCACCGCAGCTAACTTCTACTGGAGTGGAAGTTCGCAAGGACCTACTAACGACGGCCGCATCCGTCCTGACATAGTGGCACCAGGTAAAGATGTAACCTCCTCACATAACAGCGGCGATGCCGCCGAAGTTACCTGGTCGGGAACCAGCATGGCCGCTCCAACAGCAGCAGGCAACGCCGGTCTTATCCGCCAGTACTTCACCGACGGCTGGTATCCCTCAGGTAGTCCCAGCTCTCAATCTGGATTTAACCCATCGGCCGCTCTACTCAAGGCAATGATGATCAACTCGGTAGAAACCGACTTCCCTTCAATCGAGGACAGGGTCCCTTCCAACAGGATCGGCTGGGGAAGACCGAAACTGAACAACGTGCTTTACTTCCCCGGTGATGCACGCAAACTGGCTGTCGTAGACTTCGATGAAGGACTCGAAACAGGCTACCAGTTCCTTGGCAAAGTGAATGTAGCCGGCAGCGGCGAACCTATTCGAATCACCCTGAATTGGACAGACTATCCGGGCGAGCTGTATGCCTTTCCAGCCCTGGTTAACGATCTCAACCTGGAAGTGGTCTCGCCATCCGGCAAGGTTTATCGTGGCAACAACTTCAGTGATAACGTTTCTGTAGAAGGCGGCGATTTCGACACCAAAAACCCGGTCGAGAACGTCTTCGTGAACTCCCCTGAAACCGGGGAGTGGGAGATTCACGTCCATGCAAACAACGTACCTGCAGGTCCTCAGCCGTTTGCCCTTGTCGTAACCGGCGAACTCAGCACCCTGATCTCTGCCGTCGCCATAGGAGATATAACCGTCGACGACGATGGTCAATCCAACCCTGACGGCAACATGGATCCGGGTGAGGACGTAACTATCTACGTAACGCTTCTAAACGCCGGCGAAAACGCTCTGCACAATATTACGACTACCCTCTCCAGCGCATCCCCCCACGTTACTGTTACCGGCAACGATGCAAACTACGGCACCCTGAATCCCGACGAGTCCAAGCAAGGCGACGGCTTTGAGGTTACTGTCTCCTCCTCCGCTCCGCTAGAGACGTGGGTTGAGTTCCAGATACAACTATCCGCAGACGAACTTTCAGGTAGTTTGAACTTTGAGTTCATGATCGGAACCCCAAGGTACGAATGGATCAGCCATGATGTCGGAAACGTAAAGCTAACAGTCACTGAGCAAGGCGCCATCGGATTCTATGAACTTGACGGTCCAGGAGAAGGCTTCCGCTACCCTAAGAGTTCCGACAATTGGCTCTATCATGCGACCTTCGCTGCGGGCAACTCGAAGGACTTTATGAACGACCGTATGTACGGTGAAGGCGAAAGCCATAATAAAGGCAAGGATTGGGAAGTTACTTCAGACCCCGACGGAAGGGTAATCATCGGCCGCCATGATTACTCCGATCAGGACAGCCGGGCTACCTACAACAACGACGGAAACTGGTGGACCGATAGCAAACTCAAGGTACAACAGTTCGGTTACGCGTGGAAGGAAAAAAACTACGTGATCCTCAAGTTCGTGCTGATAAATCCGGACACATCATCCTTGGAAGGAATGTATGCCGGAATTATGGCAGATTTCGACATGGGACCGGAGCAAAGCCCATATAACAACTCTGGTGGAACCGACCAAACCCTGAATCTCGCCTACATGAAGCAAGCACCCGACAAAGACAACCCTCATATCGGTATAAAGCTCCTCAAGGGCCAAAAGGCCAACGTAACACTGGTCTCGAATCCGGACTACGTCTGGGATTACAACTGGAACGACGAAACATTCTTCAAGTTCCTGAGCGGGGAGCTGAGTTTTGCCTCCTCCCCCAACGATACCGACTGGTCAGTCATTGTATCTGCAGGACCCTTCGATCTTCCAGTCGGTGCAACAGACACGGTAGCCTTTGCGTTCCTTGCAGGCGACAACCTTGCCGATCTCAAGACCAATGCAGCGGATTGTCAGGAAACATGGAACAACATGGACTTCACTGCGCTTGCCGAGGATAATCTCGTCCCAACCACACTCACCCTGGGTGTCTCACCCGAACTTATCAGCGGCAAGGGATCGGTGTTCTTCAGTTTACCAGGAGCATCCTATGTCCGTCTGGACATCTACGACCTCACTGGCCGCAGGGTGCGCACACTCATCAACGGAGAACTCACTGCAGGTAATCACGAGATCTACTGGGACGGCCGCGACCAGAAAGGTCTTAAGATCTCAAAGGGCGTCTACTTCATCTATCTTACCACCGACGATGCAAAGATTATCCAAAAAGCAGTCATCGTGAAGTAGCTATCGAGATAAAAAGACTTTAACCCTGGAGGGGGCTGCGGCCCCCTCCTTTGTATTTGGCGGAGCAGATATTGACAACTCTCCTCCCAAGCTTAAACTGAACCATGCCCACCTCAAGATGGCAAACACGCAAGTATCTGCTCCTGGATACGAGTGTAGTCGTAGACTATTATCTACCGGAAACCTCTTCTCTCAAGAAAACCCCGCTAAGGATAGCAACCATAATCGACTCCATTAGAAACAGAATGGCCAACGTACAGCTGTTCGTACCTGACTTCTGTATCGTTGAAACCTACAATGCCTTTACAAAGTGGCGTTTTGGTGAAAGAATCCTGCCTCACGGTAAACCCATCTCCAAAAAGAGATACGATGAAGCGAGAAACTTGTTCCGTGAGGACACGCTCAACGGCAAGGTAATCCAGCAGTACGAGTTGTGCCGTTACCATGTGATAGCGGCGGATTTGATATCGGCTGTGGACTACCACTACCAATATTTCCGTAAAAAAGGTGACGTTGCAGCCAAGCTGAAGTTCACATCCATCAAGGTCGTGGACACCTTGATAGGTGCTATGGGCATCTGGCTGGCCAAACTGCATGGACGAGAGAATGTGGCGATAGTCACCGCCGATAACCGGATAGAAGCCATCATCGGCAAGGCACAGCGGGTATCGGTAACCGCCATGAGACATCTGGGATTGCGGAAGATCGCCGCCTGTATAGGCCTGGAATACAGCCCTGAGATATTCCCCGAGGTCCTTCACCTGGAAGAGGATTCGGACCACGATTTAAAAAACTTCTTCGGCAAGTGGCCGTTGCCGGTAAGACAAACGGAGTTTCCGGTTTAGACCCAGCGGTTGACGACTCGGCCTCTTTCAAATATACTTCCCTATGAGAGGAGCCTCATGCCAGCAAATCTGACACCGCAGTATAAAGAGGC
>DAOVCF010000135.1 GCA_030670165.1 Candidatus Stahliibacteriota bacterium
GTGTTACGGGTGAAGGGGCGTTCCTTGAGATAGGTGGAGAGTTAAAGCCACTCGAGCCTCGCGGCTGGGATCATTTCAAGTAACTTGCATCAATAAACCATATCGTGTTATTCTTACTTCTCATTACTTTCCGCGGAACAAGTTGACAACCAAAAACGTTTGTGTACAATAGGTGTAAATTGAATGAGAATATGGAGGAATTCATGAAGCGCATAATAACTGCTGCAGTATGGTTGCTGCTGCTCGTTGCGGCAGTCACGTGCGGCCATAAAAACAAAAGACCATTATGGGTGGCGCGCTACAACGGTCCGGGGAATGGTTGCGATAAACCCAATTCCATCGCCGTAGACAACTCAGGTAACGTCTATGTGACTGGCGTCAGTAGAGGCTCGAGCATCAACTTTGACTATGCTACAGTCAAGTATGATTCTTTAGTTTCTTATTCACTTCTTTACTCCTTGAAAAAAATTGACTACGCTACTGTAAAGTACGATTCTCTGGGCAGCCAGTTATGGGCAGCCCGCTATGACGGTCCGGGGAATGAAGAGGATAAAGCCTATTCCATCGCCGTAGACAACTCAGGCAACGTCTACGTAACCGGTGGCAGTAAAGGCTCAGCCCTCCTCGGCGCCGACATGGACTATGCTACAATCAAGTATGATTCTAGAGGCAACGAGTTATGGGTAGCGCGCTACAACGGTCCGGGGAATGGTTGGGATAGAGCCTCTTCCCTGGCTCTTGATAACTCAGGCAACGTCTACGTGACTGGTGAGAGTAGAGGTTCAGGCATCAACTTTGATTACGCTACAGTCAAGTACGATTCTTTAGGCAACCAGTTATGGGCGGTTCGCTACAACGGTCCGGGTATTATTAGCCTTGATGGAGCCAATTCCCTGGCTCTTGACAACTCAGGCAACGTCTACGTGACCGGTTGCAGTCAACGTTTTTTAAGTAAGAACTCCGACTACGCTACGGTAAAGTACGATTCTTTGGGCAATGAGTTATGGGTAGCCCGCTATGACGCTCCGGGGAATGGTTGGGAGAGAGCCTATTCCATCGCCGTAGACAACTCAGGCAACGTCTACGTGACTGGTGAGAGCACAAGCTCAGGTAGCAACCCAGATTACGCTACTATCAAGTACGGGCCGGATGGGCAATAGGAAGTAGTATTGGTTAGTTTCCCCGTCCACCGCATCGGCCGCATCGGGGGGGGCAAGGAGGGCTGTGTTACGGGTGAAGGGGCGTTCCTTGAGATCAATGGCGAGTTAAAGCCGCTCAAGCCTCGCGGCTGGGATCACTTCTCAAAGTAAGTACTCGCGTCGGTTTCCTAGTTACATCCAAGAAGAGTATCCCCGGTAGCATTTTAATACAAAAAAATATTAATATTACCATAAAGGACTTGACAACTATTGAAAACAGCCTATAATTTAGGCGTATGCAGCCGGTCGAAGGAATAACAAAAACCAAAAACCATTCAAAGGAGGAAATCATGAAAAAGCTCCTTTTAATCACTATAGTAGGATTGCTCGTAGTAGGTGCCACAGGAGTGGTCTTAGCAGAGGACTGTGTCGTCTGTTGGTCCGGTACCGGCGATATCTGGGGCACATTCGAGATGGGCTTAACCGTTGATACCTATAGTTGGACAGGCAAGTGGGAAAATTCAGAGGCTGGTCGCAGTGGGGACATCAGTGGCACTACCTCGTATGAAGGTTATGATTACGTTGAAGCTTCTGGTACTTGGGGAGAGACTGACCCTTATGGATGGCAAGGTGTCTGGAGTGGCACGTTCTATTTCCCTGATCCAGGAGATACCTGTTATGGCTGGATACTAGCAACTTCGATTCCGCCAGGGAGCGGAATCTTTGGCGGAAACCTTGAGTAGAGTGTAAGGTAACAACCTTAAAAACCTTCGGCCGGTTGCATGCATTGTTTAAAAAGACTCGGTATGCAACCGGTCGAGAAAACAACAAAGTTAGTAGGGGCCGACCTTTAGGTCGGCCCGCCTTTATGATTCGAATACCCCTCAGACAAATGATCAACTCAGATACGTCAGCCCGGTTATTTCCCTCACTTCCTTCATGGTTTCCTGAGCTATCTTGCGCGCTCTATCCGTGCCGTCTCTGATAATCTCCTTGACCCCATCCAGGTCGGCCATAAGCTCTTTTTGGCGTTCCTGGATAGGCTCAAGCACTGCAAGGATGTTCTTTATAAGAATCGCCTTGCAGTCCAGGCAGCCGAAGCCCGCCTTTCTGCACTCTTTGGCGCAGTATGCCTGTTCCTCTTTGGTGGAAAACAGCTTGTGCCAGGTGAAGATGTTGCATATATCAGGGTTGCCAGGGTCAGTGCGTTTCACCCGTGCCGGATCGGTCACACCCTGTTTCGCGATCTTCTCCCGGATCACGTCCGGTTCGTCATCAAGATAGATGCAGTTGTCAAGGCTCTTGGACATCCGGTTCTTTCCGTCGAGCCCGATCACCCGCGCCTGGCTACCGATTATCTCGGCAGGCTCAGGAAAGAAGGAACCGAAGCGCGCGTTGAACGCACGTGCAATCTCGCGGGTAAGCTCAAGATGGGGACGCTGGTCCTCGCCCACCGGCACTGCCACAGATTTGTAGATCAGGATATCCGCAGCCATCAATACCGGGTAGTTGAGGAGCCCCATGTTGACGTTGTCCGGTTGATGCCTTGCCTTCTCCTTGAAGGTGGGCACCCGCTGAATCCAGGGCAGAGGCGTAACTGTGGAAAGTATCCATGCAAGCTCTGCGTGCTCAGCTACGCCTGATTGAAGCATCAGGGTGGCTTTATTTGGATCGAGCCCGCACGCCAGATAGTTCACCGCCGCGTTCGTAATCCGCTGTGACATCTCGTCTTTTTCATACAGCTGAGTCATGGCGTGCAGGTCAACGATGCCGAAGATGCACTCGTATTCCTCCTGAAGCGGTACGAACTGACTTATCGCACCCAGGTAGTTACCGATGTGCAGCCTGCCCGAGGGCTGTATCCCTGAAAAGATCCTTTGTCCCGTAACACCCGTAACACCCGTAACACTCGTAACACCCGTAACACTCCTTTTGGAGTCACCGGTAGTTGGCGTGTTAGCGGTCATTGGGCTTCCTTGATCCTGGGTAATGCGTGATGTTCAAGCACTCGAAGCGCCTTCAGGGTATCTTGCTCGTTTGCGTGTCCCATGTGTCCTACGCGGATAAGACGGCCTTTAAGCTCGGCCTGGCCGTTGGCAAAAAGGATGCCTTCGGCCTCTTTAATCTCTCTGATGATCGGCGTGCTTTCCACACCATCTGGCATCTTGATTACCGATAGTGCGTTGGAAGGCCTCTTGGGCAGGAACTCAAATCCCATCTGGCCAGACTTCTCTCGAAAGAAGCCGGCCCAGTGCGCATGATCTGCCCAGACGTTCTCGATGCCGCGCTCCTGGAACTTCTTTAAGCTAAGTGCCAAAGACATCATCGTAGTGATGGCCGGAGTCCAGGGGGTAAAGCCCTGCTTGCGGAACTTTTCCGCGATCTTCATCGAGAAGTAATAGTTGGGCATGGTTGAGGCCTGCACAAACTCCCATGCCCTCTCGTTGAGCGCTACCAGGGAAAGCCCTGGGGGTGCGCCGATCGCCTTCTGCGAACCGCCGATCGCTACGTCCACGTTCCATGCATCCATTCTGAGTTCATCTGCAATAAGCCCGGCTATCGAATCCAGCACGAAAACCTTATCGTATCGTCTTACGATCTCGCCCATAGCCTTAACGTCGTTTTTTGCGCCGGTCGAGGTCTCTGTAAGGGTTGAGAGTACCGCTTTGATATTAGGGTTGGTGCGGAGGACGTCATCCACCATTGCAGGATCAACCGTCTGGCCGAACTCGAACGGCATGTAGTTGACCTTCAATCGATATACCTCGGCTAATTCCTTCCAGCGCTGACCGAACTTGCCGATCGAGGTAACGAGTACCTCATCGCCTTCGCTGAAAAGATTGAGAAGCGCTGCCTGCATCCCGCCGGTGCCTGAAGAGGTGAAAAAGAAGATGCGGGAATCGGTAAACAGGATATCCTTTAAATCGGCGGTTACCCTCTCCACCACATCTGCAAACGTCTTATCGCGGTGATAGGGGAACCGTTTTCCGTTCTCAGCGAGAACCTCCTCGGCAACCTCAACCGGACCGGGTGTAAACAACCGGTAATTAACCACCAAGAGCCTTCTTGGAATGTTTGATTGCGCAGAACTCTCCGCACATGGTGCAAACCCCTTTTACCTGTTTAGGGTAGTTGTCGAATTTCCTCCTTGCTTCCTGGGGATCGATACTTGCCTTGATCATTTCGTTCCACTTGAAGGCTTCCCGAAACCTTGATATCTCCTCATCCCACTTGCGTGCTCTCTCAGGATACTTTGCTATGTCCGCGGCATGAGCGGCTATCCGGCTCACGATCGTTCCAACTCGCACGTCTGCGACATCGGGAAGCCCCAGATGTTCCGAAGGTGTAACGTAGCACAGGAAATCGGTTCCATACATCCCGGCTAAAGCACCTCCGATTGCCGACACGATATGGTCGTAGCCAGGGGCAACGTCGGTCACAAGAGGTCCAAGAACATAGAACGGAGCGCCGTGACAGATTTCTTTTTGAAGCTTTACGTTCATCTCGATCTGGTCTAAGGGAACGTGGCCCGGCCCCTCAACCATCGCCTGCACGCCTTTGGCTCTGGCTTTATCCACCTGCTCGCCGATGATCAAAAGCTCCTGTATCTGCGGACGGTCGGAGGCATCTGCAAGAGCGCCCGGCCTTAGACCGTCGCCCAGACTCAGACAGGCACCGAATTCACCGGTCAAATCAAGCAGCCGGTCAAAGTACTCGGCCAGAGGATTCTCAGCCTTGTTATACATCATCCACTCGACCATCATCGCGCCGCCACGGCTTACTATCCCTGCCAAACGTTTGCGATTCCTTAAACGCTCAACCCCTGCTCTCGTAAGCCCGGTGTGCACTGTAAGGAAATCCACCCCGTCGGCGAGGTGCTTGCGGATAGATACAAATATCTCGTCAACGGTTAGTTCTACGAACGATTTTTTAAGCCTTGGCGAGTCGCACGCCGCCTGATAAATGGGAACAGTACCGATAGGAACGTTGGATTCAGCAATGATCATTCCTCTTACCTTATCTATATCCCCGCCAGTGGATAGGTCCATCACCGTATCCGCACCCGCATCCACAGCGGCGTAGAGTTTCGCCTTCTCGTTTTCAATATCCGCAATCGAGGGCGAGGTGCCGATGTTGGCGTTGACCTTGGTGCGCAGGCCCTGGCCGATGCCGAGCGGCTGCACGCCATCGCCGCCCATGACCACGACGGTGCCCGCCTCCAGCCGCTGCCGGAGCGCCTCCAGCTCCACGCGTTCATCTTCAGCGACCTGGCGCAGCACCGCCTCGTCCACCTGAAAGCCGACGGCGTCTGCGCTGCCCTTTGCCCTCTCAGTGCTCACTTCCGACATTCAGTCGGCCTCCTCGTGCGTGCGCTTCGCCCGCTTACTCATGGCGGGCCCGCAGCGGCTGCGGGCCGGGCCTGACGCGAAAACGGCCGCCGGCGGAAGCAAGCTTGCCGGCGGCCTCGAGGGCCGCTTCGCTGTCGCTTCCCTACGCCGGCATTACCCGGTTCAGGT
>DAOVCF010000188.1 GCA_030670165.1 Candidatus Stahliibacteriota bacterium
GGCCTCGATCCCCGCCTGGTAGAGGGGAACAGTGCCCAGGGGAAGAGAAGTGGAGGCGATGATAGCACGGCGGATAGCGTTGATATCGCCGCCGGTGCTCAGGTCCATTACCGTGTCAGCCTGGCCAGAGGCCGCCGCTTGCAGCTTCTCCATCTCGGTATTGACATCGCCGTAGTCCGAGGAGGTGCCGATGTTGGCGTTGACCTTTGTTCGCAGCCCCTTGCCGATTCCGCAAGGCTCTATCTCGCGCGGACGCCTGCGGTTGTAAGGAATAACTATCGTCCCTTCAGCGAGGCCGTCGGCTACAAACTCCTCATCCACCCCTTCCGAGACCGCAACCTTCTTGACTAGTGTTTCGTCTGTAAGCATAATAGGTAATTATAGACTTCAGTCCGAGGATGTCAAACGTCTGTAAAGGGACGAGTCTAGGAAAGGAGCAATCGTCGCAAACATCTTAGCCTTGATATTGACCCTGGGAGCTACCATAACGGGCTCCGTAGCTGACAAGGAGACCGGGGAGGCTATTGCAGGCTGCAGCATCTATCTTGAGGGCACCGAGTTCGGCACCTCTGCCGCCTCCAACGGCTATTACAAGCTGGATCGCATACCACGCGGAAGTTACAATCTCGTATTTTCCATGATAAGCTACAAGGAGATCAAACGCATGGTAGCCCTTGAGAACGAGGCCTCGGTTATTTACGAAAACGCCAGGCTCGAGCGAGCGCCCATCCAGATGCCTGCCGTTGAGGTCTCCTCGCGCAGGATTGAGTTCGAGCAGGAGGTGACCGCCTCAGCGTTCAGGATAGATAAAGAGGCCCTCAAGCATACGCCCGTGATGGTCGAGCGCGATTTGTTCCGCACGCTCATGACACTACCAGGGGTGACGTTCGTGAGCGATTTCACCTCGGCCCTTTATGTCCGGGGCGGAAGCCCGGATCAGAACCTCGTGCTTTTAGATAACATGGTGCTCTACAACCCGTTCCATTTCGGGGGATTCCTTTCCACCTTCATGATAGATGCCGTAGAAAGTGTTGAGTTTCTTACGGGCGGCTTCCCTGTGCGCTACGGCAACAGGCTCTCCGCGGTGCTCGACGTTGAAAGCGTCGATCCTGAACCACTGGGAGGCTATCTTTCCGCAAGCCTTCTTGCCACCGAAGGGGCGGTGTGGGGACGTTTAGGCAATTTCGGAGGGATGCTTACAGTACGCCGCACCTACTTTGACAAGGTTATACCGATCTTCATGGATTTCGAGTTCCCGTATTACTTCTACGATCTGCACGGGGTTCTCAGCTGGCGCGCTACACCCAAGACGAGATTGGAAGCAACCTTTTTCAACACAAAGGATAAGCTGGACCTTGCAGAGGAGAGTATCCCCATAGGTGTAGGCTGGAGCAACCAGCTCATGACTTTAAGGTTGATCCAGGAGCTTTCCGACCCATGGGTATTAAAGTCGTGGGTGGGCTGGAGTAGGTATACGGCGGATTTTTCCTTCAGCGATTTTATGGATGCAGAAAATGGCATAGACGATTTCTCCGCGCGCACGATGTTTATAAGGACAGCCGAGGTCTCAACCGTTGAGCTCGGAGCGGAAGCAAGTTACCTGAAGTTTATCTATAAAGTGGATGCCGAGCCTTTCGCCAGCTACAATATAGAGGGGTGGCCTGAATACGGTGCCGCGTTCTTTTCATGGAAGTGGAAACCCGATCCACTCTTTCTTATGCAAACCGGAGTTCGGTTCAGTGTTTACCATGCCTTTTACCAGGATACCCTCAGGGATTCCCTTACAGGGGAGACGATCGGCATCGACAGCCTTGAGAAAACCTGGTTTGAGCCTGAAGCGCGTGTTTCGGCAAAGTACTTCATTACGGCGGATGATGCCTTAAATCTCTCGGTCGGTAACTTCTACCAAAACCTTGCAATGGTTCTTCCCGAGGGCGGACGCATCCCCACAAACTTCTGGATTCCGCTTTACGCCAGATACGAACCCCAGCACGCTTTACAGTTCATACTGGGATACGAACATCTTTTCTCAGACGGCTCGCGCATACGCGTCGAGCCTTACTACAAACCATACCTGCACCTTTTGGCGTTCAACGAGATGTTTGACATATCCGATGCGGATGAAGACCTCTTTTCATCCGGTGCAGGCCGCGCCTATGGTCTTGACTTCAGCGTAGAAAAGGCGTCGGGCAGGCTTACTGGCTGGATATCCTACTCCCTTGCGTTCAGCCGGTTCATATCCGATACATTGGAGTTCTACACCTCGTTCGATCGCCGGCACAACCTGAATGTTTTGGGTACTTACGACTTGGGCAAGAACTGGCGTGTAAATGCGCACTTTACATTCGCCTCAGGCATGCCGTATGCAGGAACCCTTGGTCGCTACAGGATGTATTACTGGGATCCGGTTCGTCAGGAATGGCGTTGCCAGTGGATGACTATTGAGGCAGACCGCAACAGCTTGCGTTTCCCTGCTTATCACCGTTTGGATATCGGTACAAGCAAGGCCTGGGAGTTTCGCTGGGGAACCCTGACCGTCAGAGCCGACATAATCAACCTCTACAACCACAAGAACGTCATGCTTTATTACTACGATTTATCGAACGAACCGCCGGTTCAGAGAAGTGTAAGCATGATCCCGTTCTTCCCATCTGTAGGCGTGGAGGCGAGGTTCTGATGAAGAGATTGCTCCTTTTGAGTTTGGTTTTGTTGTTCTTTGCGGGGTGTGAGTCTGTTGAAGATCAGGTATTTGAGCCTGAGCCGAACATCCTAGCTCTAATGAGGATTGGGAATTCTTGGAAAAGAGTCAGAGTTGATCAAAGTTATGATATCCAGGATACCGTCAATGTATGGGGACTGAGGGATGCTTATGTGAAGGTGGGGGGGGGTGAGGATACCTTCGTATTCGCAGATAGCTTTTTCGATGAAGACTCGGCTAAGTGGTTTAAGTACGACGAAGGGAAGTACTACTGCTTGGCTAACTTTAACGACACAACCCTCTATCATCTGGAAGTTATCTTGCCATGGGATGATACTGTTACTGCAGATGCCATGATGCCTACACCGATTCGTATCTCTTCACCTGCGGACTCGGATACGGTTTCCATCTCGGCGCAGCCTTACGATCCGCACATCGTTACCTGGAACTCCTGCAAGAACACCGAACTCTACCTGGTCTATTGCATTCCGGACGTGGATACCTCGGAGCTTAGAAACATCTCACCGATTTTCTCCATGCCGTCATTCACCATGGATACCTCGTATACGTTTTTCCTTGAACGCATGGTTGCCCCATGG
>DAOVCF010000142.1 GCA_030670165.1 Candidatus Stahliibacteriota bacterium
GTGTCCCGTTTGCTTGCCGACGCAGGTATCAATGAGGTTTCGGAACCTTCAGAAGCGCAGGCGGTTGTTCTTCTTACCTGTTCTGTTCGCCAGCACGCGGAGGATAGGGCTTGGGGTTTTGCGCGAACCATGCGCGGGCTGGGTAAGAAGGTTATACTGGCCGGATGCATGGGCAAGCTGAGGGGCAATGAGCTGGTAGAAGAAGGCGCGGCCGATTTCGTTCTTGGACCCGATTCCTACCGCAGGATACCCGGTTTGCTTCTGGATCAGGAGGGCTTCGATACCCCACCCGATTCGCTGGAGACCTACGGCGATCTTCTGCCAGCGACTACGAACTCGGTCAGCGCATCTGTGGCTGTGATGCGCGGATGCAATAACTTCTGCACCTACTGCGTGGTGCCTTACGCACGCGGGCCTGAACGTAGCATTCCTTACCCTGATCTTGAAAGACAGCTGCGGTACATCCTCGATCAAGGCGTAAAGGAGATCTTCCTTCTCGGTCAGAACGTTCTTGCCTATCGTCACGGAGATATGAAACTTATCGATCTGCTGGAGCGCGCGGCCCGGCTGGAAGGGCTCGAGCGTCTTGGATTTTTGACCTCGCACCCGCGCGATCTTTCCTATGAGATGATCCGGCGCATGGCCGATATACCCCAGCTTCTGCACTTTTTCCACCTGCCGCTTCAGTCCGCATCGGACCGGGTGCTTAAGCAAATGCGTCGAGGTTACGGTCTTGCCGAATACGAAGAAAAGATCGGATGGGTGCGTTCGGCGTTTCCAGATGCCTACCTTAGCACCGATCTGATGGTGGGTTTTCCTGGCGAGAGCGAGGAGGATTTCGAGCTTACTTTGGATGCGGTCAGGCGCATCGGCTTCGACTTTGCCTACATGTTCGCCTACTCGGAGCGTCCGGGTACGAAGGCGGCGGATATGGCAGAAAAGGTCCCCGTCCCGGAACGCAAGAGACGTCTTGCCGAGCTTATAGATCGTCAAAACGAGGTGACACGAAGGCGTGCAGAGGGCCTTGTAGGAACCGAGGAGGAGGTTTTTGTTGCCGCACCTGCCCCCAGGGGCAAAGGTGCGATGCTTGCGGAATTGAAGAATTATAGACCTGTAATCTTGAACCACACCGCCCGGTTGGGCCAGAAGCTTCAGGCAAGGCTGGTTGGCCTTCGAGGCCGCAGCATAATCGCCGAACCACTCGCAAAGGAGGTGGCATGAAAGTCGTACTTTGGATTATCGTTGTAGTTGTCTTTGTGGTGGCCGGGCTTTTTGCTCTGTTCAACTACGGCATCCAGACGGACGTTCAGATATTCGGACGTACCATACAGGGCGTTTCGGTTGCACTTCTCGGTTTGATCTGCTTCGGGTTCGGGGTGCTTTCGATTGTTCTATTCGCCCTGGCAGGTGAAATCAGGCTGCGTGCAAAAGCCAGGCGATTGCAGAGGGAGATCGAAGCCATGCGCAAGGAGATCAACGCGCTGCGGAATCTTCCACTTGCTTCGGAGATCCTGGCCAAGGAAGCCGAGGCCGCGGAGGAGGAAAGATGATCGTCTGGATAATCCTTGTTGTCGTCATTATTGCCGGGATTGTTATCCTGGCGGTAGTTCTTTCAAGACGTCGCAGCGGTCCTGTGGCGGATAACTACCAGGAGGCGCTTCGCGCGCTCCTTGACGGGCGCGAGACCGAGGCGATAAAACGTCTGCGCGACACGGTAATGAAGGACACGGACAACGTGGACGCCTACATACGTCTGGGCAGGCTCATCCGCGAAAGGGGCGATGCCGAAAAGGCGGCCAACATCCACCAGTCACTTACCGTGCGTCCCGCGCTCAAGCGCTCGGAGGAGCTCGTTATCTATGACGAGCTGGTTGAAGACTACCTTGCGCTGGATCGCGTGGAGAAGTCCATCGGTCTTCTGAAGGAGCTTTTAAGGCTTTCTTCGGATAAGCTTCCCTGTCTTCGCCGGCTGCTTGCGATGCTTCTGAGCCGCAAGCGCAGTGATGAGGCGGCAGAGATTCTCAAACAGCACAAGAAACTCTTCTCCGACAGGAAGGAAGCGGCAGCATGGCATGCCGAGCTTGCGCGTTTGCAGTGGGAGAAGGACGAGGATGAGAAGGCGCGGGATACACTAAAGCAGGCGCAGAAGCTGGCAAAGAATCATCCGTACGTATCTATCGTCCAGATCAAGCATCTCGTGGATTCGAACCAGAAGGCCAAGGCGCGGCCACTGATAGACAAATTTCTCAAGCTTTATCCGGAGCATGGGGAGAGTATGCTGGATCTTACCGAGCAGGTTTACTTTGATCTTGGTGCCTACGAGAAGGTTCTGCCTCTGTATGAGGATCTGCTCAGGCGCTATCCGGATAAATACGAGGTTCGTCTCAGGCTTGCCAGGCTCAAGGCCAAGGAGGGTGCGCCGGATGCGGCCATTGAGTTGATCAACGAGGTTCTGGTAAAATGTCCGGGCGATGTGGGTCTTTTGCTCGAGCGCACCAGGCTTTTGCTCGATCAGAAGAACTGGGAAGCCGCGAAGGAATCTTTCGACAGGCTGGCAGCAGAGCTTGTATTCATGCCTGCAATTTGTCCGGAGTGCGGGCAGGAGCTTGAGGCGACCGCCTGGTTCTGCACCAACTGCGGCTCTCCGGTATGCGAGCCATGATCGGGTTGCTGTTCATTTTGGGGGTCAGCCTTGAGCAAGGACTCTCGGCTGTCCGTGCAGGGGAGTACGAGGCGGCACGCACGCATTTCGCGGCGTTCGTGAGCGAGCGAGCAGGCGACCCCGGAGTTGCACGGGCCACGCTATGGCTTGCGCGGCTTGAGCAAGACCCTGTCACCGCACGCGAGCTCTACCTGAGAGTCGTCGCCAGGCACGCCAACAGCGCATACGCGGACAGCGCCCTGTTTGAGGCCGCGTCCGTAGATTACGCCTTCGGACTCTACCAGCAGGCCACCACGAAGCTTAAGCAGCTTCTTTCGCTTTATCCTTCCACCCCTTTGCTTGCCGAGACCAGCTACTGGCTTGGTATATGTTACACAATTCTGGGGGATAACTCCACGGCTGCGGTTCATTTTCAAAAGGCCCGGTCAAGGGGAGCCGCAAGCATCTGGGCAAAGCTTGCCGCAAAGGAGCTTGAGGGAATTGGAGCAGAGACTACCACCACCGCCGCCCAGGGCGGCTATGCGGTTCAGGTTGGTTCTTTTACCGATTCATCGCGTGCCGAGAAGCTGCTATCGGATTATCAAGCCAAGGGCCGATCAGGGGAGATAAGGCAGGCCGTAATTGCCGGGAAGGTCTACTACCGGGTCTGGCTTGGGTCGTTTGCCACCGAGCAGGAGGCCTCGGCTTACGCGGAGGACCTGAAGTCCCAGGGCAAAGCCGCGATGGTTATAAAACGTTAGGAAACAGTTGGCCGATCTGACCCCGCTCCTCAAACAGTATCATCAAATCAAAAGACGTTATCCCGATGCCCTTTTGTTCTTCCGCATGGGCGACTTCTACGAGATGCTCTACGATGACGCCAAGACCGCGGCAAGGGTGCTGGGGATAGCACTGACTTCCAGACGATACGGGACCTCGGGCGATGTGCCTCTGGCTGGCGTTCCGGTAAAAAGCTACGAGCAGTACTTGACGAAGCTCGTAAAGGCCGGGCTCAAGGTGGCGATATGCGAGCAGACAGAGTTGCCCGATCCAAAGAAGAAGCTCCTTAAACGCGACGTCACCGAGGTCATAACCCCTGGAACAATCGCCTCGGAGGAGATGCTTGACGCAACCAAGGGCAACTACCTGGCGGCGGTGATTAAAGAGGAGCGGAATGCCGGCGTAGCCTATGCCGACGTCTCTACCGGCGAGTTCGCCTGCGGCCAGGCTCTAATCTCGGAGGCAGAAGAGCACCTTGCCAAAATCGCACCGCGCGAGCTATTGCTTTCAGATGATGAATCATGGCGTCCGGTTTCATTTGATGCCGCGATTGCGCCTGTGGCCGGCTATCTTTTCGACGAAGAAATCGCTGCTGGAAAACTGCTCGACCACTTCAAGGTGGCTACCCTGGAAGGATTGGGATTGGCGGGTCGTGCTTTGGCGTTACGGGCCGCGGGTGCGGTGCTCTCATATCTCACCGAACAGAAGAAGAGCGTTCTGCCGCACATCGAGAGCTTGCGAGTATTCGACAGCGGCCGCTATCTCGTTGTAGACGAGTTTACCCAGCGCAACCTGGAACTTACAGAACGCCAGCGCGACCGATCAACCGAAGGCACCCTCTTCTCGGTTCTGAATCATACCCTGACCCCTCCGGGCACCAGGCTCCTGCGGCGCCGGCTCATCTTCCCTTTACGTGGCAGGAAAGAGATAGAAGGTCACCTGGATGCGGTTGAAGAGCTCTTTACAAACAAGGAGCTGTCCGATAATCTTGAGGGCCTTCTCAAAGAAGCGGGCGATCCTGAGCGGCTGGTTGCAAAGATTGCCACCCAGCGCGCGAATCCAAGGGAGACAAGAAGGTTGGGAGCTGTGTTGAGGTTAGGGGCGGAGATCAAGAAGGAGCTGGGGAAGGCTCAATCACGACTTCTTAAGCAACTTGCTTCAAGGATAGAAGACTTCGACGAGTTGGCGGCAGAGATAGAACGAACTATCACTGATGATCCGTCTGTGGTCCTTCTTGAGGGAAACATCATTGCAGAAGGGGTCAATGCAGAGCTTGACGAGCTTCGCAGCCTTACCCGGGACGCCAGAAAACACATCGCCGCACTTCAGTTAAAAGAACGATCAGCAACAGGTATCAATAAACTCAAGGTCGGCTACAACAGCGTGTTCGGCTACTACATCGAGATTCCAAGAAGCCTTGCTTCCAAGGTGCCCTCCCACTATATCCGCAAGCAGACCCTGGTCTCAGCCGAACGCTTCTTCACCCCTGAACTAAAGGAGCTCGAGCAGAAGATTTTGACCGCGGAGGAGCGTTCCAAGATCATAGAGTACGAGATGTTTCTTGCCTTCCGCTCAAGGCTTGCCGAGCGCTCACGCTCTTTCAAGGCCCTGGCAGATGTGATGGCCGAGGTAGACGTCCTGCGGTCCCTGGCCGAAGCGGCGTTGGAAAACACCTATGTCCGACCAGAGGTCACCGAATCGGACGAGATCCGAATCACAGGCTCAAGGCATCCGGTCGTAGAGAAGCTTCTGGCCGAGCGGTTCATACCCAACGACGTGCGGCTGGATGCGAAAGATAACATGGTTCTTCTGGTCACCGGACCCAACATGTCGGGCAAATCCACCTATCTGCGGCAGACGGCGCTTGCGGTGATAATGGC
>DAOVCF010000184.1 GCA_030670165.1 Candidatus Stahliibacteriota bacterium
GGATCGCTCCAGCAGAAGATTTCTCTATTGACCGAGGCGGTAACCGAGGAACTGGTTGCAGCCATCCGCCGCTACCCTGATCAGTGGTTCGTGTTTCAGGACGAATGGGAACCGGTGGGTTCTCGCCCTCCTCAGCCCCCCTCGGAAGCCTTCCTTAAATACTTGACGCGACCCAAATCCTGAGTATTCTACGCGAGATGAGGAAAGCCAAACTTGCGATCTTTGCATCGGGGCGCGGCTCGAACGCGGTTGCCATTATCAAAGCGACCCAGGCGGAAGATTTCCCTGCAGAGGTAGCAATTGTTCTATCGGATAACCCCGATGCGCCGGTTCTTGATAAGGCGCGTGCACTAGGTGTGAAGACGATCTGGCTTGATCCGGGCCCAAAACGTACCTTCCTTATCCCTGAGGTTGAAGAGAAGTGGGTCGAGGTTCTTAAAGAACACGAGGTTAACTACGTCCTTCTTGCCGGATTCATGCGGGTGCTGAAGAAGACCTTGCTTGACGCCTTTGCAGGCCGGATACTAAACATCCACCCTGCCCTCCTCCCATCGTTCAAAGGACTGGATGCGCAGCGTCAGGCGTGGGAGTATGGGGTGAAATACAGTGGTGCGACTGTACACTTTGTTGACGACTCCCTTGACGCCGGACCGATCATAATTCAGGAGCCGGTCAAGGTTGAAGACGACGATACACCTGAGAGCCTTGCGGCAAGGATACTGGAGGCCGAGCACCGCATATACCCTGAAGCGGTAAGGCTTCTTGCCCAGGGACGTTTAAGGATAGAAAGGCGAAGGGTCAGGATACTTAAGGAGAAGCATGGCGGATAAGCTGAACGTAGCGGTTGTGGGATGCGGAGCCAGGGCGCAAACCGCGCATCTTCCATATCTTAAAAAGAATCCGCGCGTAGAGATAGCGGCACTCTGCGACACGGATGAAGTCAAACTCGCATCACTGGGGGAACGCTACAAGGTAGGAAGGGTAAGCACCACCTACAACGAAATCCTCAACGACCCCTCTATAGATGCGGTGGTAATAACCACCCCCACCCATCTGCATCATCCCATGGCCCTGGCAGCCCTTGACTACGGCAAGCACGTCTTCGTAGAGATGCCGATAGCGCTCACCGAGGCTCAGGCAAGAGAGATGATAGGTGCCTCCCGGCGAAAAAGACGCGTGCTGGCCGTAGCACACAACGATCATTTCAGACCCGACGCAATACTCATGCGCCAGTTCATGGAACGCAAGGAGGTTGGGGATTTGATGTATGCAAAAACCGGCTGGCTACGCTCCGCCCGGAGGTGGGGGCGTAAAGAATACCAGGAGGAAAGATTGAAATCCGGCTCCGGGGCTTTCCTTACCCTGGGCATACCAGTAATAGACCTTGCACTGTTTGTGCTCGGCGAACCTGAGCCCATCTCCATAACCGGAATGGCGTTCAGGAGAACTACTAATCTGGAGGCCGAGGATTCCGCGGTAACACAGATAAGGTTCAGCGACGATACGCTTCTGCTGGTTGAAGTAAGCTGGATACTGCACGAAGCACGCGACATACTATATCTGAACGCTTACGGAACCAAGGGCGCCGCCCTTTTTAATCCACTGGAGATCCAGAAGGAGATGTTCGGCAGGCTTGTAAACGTAGCGCCTGCCATGAACAAAAAGACCCTGGGCCCTACCTCGTATCAGGGTCAGATCAACGCATTCGTGTCTGCAGCAACCGGCAAGGCTCCCTTCCCCGTCCCGCTTGATGACGCGCTGCTTTTGACGCGCATAGGCGACGGATTTTACCGCTCGGTCAGCCAACGAAAGGAAATCCAATTAAAGCCCTTGAAAAGCTAGCCCGATTTAAGTGGGCCGCAGCCCTTGGCTCGGGATTAGCGCTTTCATTCGCCTTCGCGCCCTACCCAACGCGATTCCTGGCATTCATAGCGCTCGTGCCGCTCCTGTGGCTCATAGAAACTGAAAAAAAAGTCTTTCTTTACGGTTATCTATTCGGGCTGGGCCTGGCCGGAGGCCAGATGTGGTGGCTTGTTTCGCAGACCTACCCATTATTGCCCCTGATACGATTCCTGCTGTGGATAGGCGTCATCCTGTTGATTGGATTCCTGGCGCTCTTCCCTGCTCTCTTTGCATCGCTCACCAAGAGGATAGGTCTCTGGTCAGCACCTCTTATCTGGCCTGCGGTGGAAATGCTGCGAGAGTTAACCGACCTTGCCTTCCCTTGGGAGCTTTTAGGTTACAGCCTAACCCCCTGGCCGCTTTTTACCCAGACAGCATCGATATGGGGGGTATACGGGCTGGGTGCCCTGATCGTAGTTGTGAATCTGGCTGTCTACAAACTCCTGAGGGGATGGAAGGAAAAAGCTATGCGTTTGCGGTGGGGAGGTATACTCGCAGGGGTAATAATCTTTGTGGTAGGATTCGGTGCTATTCGATTGATGACCGCCAAGCGCACCTCTCCAATTAAGGTTGCCCTTATCCAGCCGAATGTGCCTACGGTTCTTAAGGGGTCCAGAAACCTCTACGACTCGCTAATCACGGCCATGCTCGATCAAACGCGGCAAGCCGCACTAACAGACCCGGATCTCATCCTATATCCGGAGACTTCCACCCTGGTTGATCTCACGCGGCCCGGGGACTACTCATCCCTCTATCTTGATCTGGTTGACAGCCTGGATATTACGCTTGCAACAGGTATCCCGCATCGGGTCAGGGATGAAGGGCGCTCACGGTTCGCCAACGCAGCCACCCTGGTTCATCCGGACGGCTCGCTCGATAAGATCTATATCAAGATACGTCTGGCTTCTTTCGGGGAGACTATCCCCTTCGAGAACATCTTCCCCTTCCTCGCAAAGATAGACGTGCAGGGAGGCCATCACTATCGAGGCAAGGAGTACGTTGTCTTTCACCGCGCACCCGAGCCCTTATCATTTCTCATATGCTACGAGTCGATATTTCCGCTCCTGACGCGGAACTTCGTGAACAAGGGCGCAAGATTACTCTGTAATGTGACGAACGACGTGTGGTTCGGTCAACTTCAAGGACCGGCTCAGCACGCCGAGATGGCGGTTTTGCGAGCGGTAGAGAACGGGGTGCCCTTGATTCGCGCTGCGAATAACGGCATCTCGATGATCATTGATCCATATGGAAGGGTTCTTGCCCAGAGTCCGCTTCTGGTGAAAACCATCGTTACCGGTGATGTTCCAAAGGCTCGAGGCCGAACCGTTTATACGAGCTTCGGTTTCCTGTTCCCATATCTTGCGGCTGCTTTTGTAGTGGTGATGCTTGTTTTCAGAGGAGTCCAGCGCGGCAAGCGGCGTAAAAAGAAAGGCTAGGCGCTGCGCACTCCGTCAAATTTGCAATTTGCGTAAACACCCAGATGCCTACCCCCACCTTTATCCTCCCCCATCGAGGGTGAGGACTGGGATAATGTCGTCAGTGAAGGAAAAGGAGGAGATGGGCGGCAAGACGCAGTATAGAGGACAGATTGGGATGACGCGCATGTG
>DAOVCF010000114.1 GCA_030670165.1 Candidatus Stahliibacteriota bacterium
CCGCAGATAAGGTTGAAGGTCGCGGCTATCACCAGCGGGAACCAGTGAAACATGTAGAGCATCGTGATGCTGGTTCGCCCGATTATCTGCCAGATAGAGTACCGGCGCTCACGCACATACGCCGATACCAACTTGATCAGAATGAATATAGCAACCGCTCCCATAACGACGGCAAGGCTCCCCAACCGCAGGTATCCAAGCGTAAATATCCAGACCACCTGAGTCAGGAGATCAAACAGCACGTATATGGGCAGAGCGAACTCGGTTAAGAACATCACCATGTCAAAGCGCTGACGCGGATGAAGCGGCCCCTTCAGCAGCCGTGGAAGATACATAAGATATCGCAGCATGCTGCCTTCAAGCCAGCGCAGCCGCTGCCGGGAAAAACCCTTAAAATCCGGTGCGGCTTGCTCCCACACGGCGGTCTCGGGAACAAAGCGTATCCTGTACCCCCCAAGAAGCATCTTGGTTGAAAGGTCAAGATCCTCGGTAAGTGTGTGGTTGCTCCAACCGCCTACAGCTTCAAGTGCCGAGCGTTTTATAAACGAGCCGTTGCCCTTGAACTCTACAGCCCCGCCCACCGAGTCGCGCCCAAGCTGAATGCTTATATCGATCTTGTACTCATCCGACTGCAGCAGGCACAAAAGGTTGGTCTCAGGATTGGCTATCCGCTTTGCCACCTGAGCCCCGCCCGTCCGTTCTGGAGCCAGGTAACCAACAGCGCGGGTGATGAGGTCAGGGGGAAAGTTGGCGTCCGCATCAAGAACCAAAAGAACCTCGCCCTTTGTGAAAGGAAGGCATTCATTCAAGGCCGCGGCCTTGCCCGCAAAAACGTCCCACTTGCGGGAAAGAACCCCCAGCTTAGGGTAACGTTTCTTTAATCCCTCGATGACTTGCGGGGTATTGTCAGTAGAACGATCGTCAATCACCCAAACCTCGTAGTTTCGCGTCCCTTTCTCATGATAGCGAAGCTTGAACGCCTGCTTGATGCTCTCGGCAATGACATCCTCCTCGTTATGAGCCGGAATAAGTACCGAGACGAAAGGGCGATAATTTTTATCCGGTGGCCTGCGTTCAGCGCGTTTGCCTATCATCAAAGCCGAGTAGCCTATAAGCAGAATGAAGAAAAGCCCGGTGCCTACGAAAAACCACGGGCCCAGCTTCATAAACATCTGCAGACCTGCGAGGGCGGCTACAAAGATGAAAAGGATCAGCCTGCGGTTAAAAGGAATCCGTGCTATCATGTTTGTTAGTTTATCAGTCCTCAGGCAACTTGTCAAGGAACCGCAGTTCGCACCTCATCGCTTGGTGATCTTTCTGAGGCGTGAGTTACCCTTCTCAGCGGTTGATGGGGCCTCCTTAGCCGCAGCGATTCGAAGAGCCAGGTCTTGCCTGAAGATGATAAGGATGACGATAACGGCGAAAACCCCGGAAAGAACCCCGATCCTGAAGTACCAGGAAAGCGAGATGGGGGCAAAGAACCGCACTGCAAGAAAAGCAAGCAGACATACGAGAAGGAACATCAAGCCGTCTATAATCCAAAGAATCGCTCGAGACGGCGGCCTCTTGTTTGAATATCTTCGATAGTAACCGCTGCGGCGTTTTACGACGTGGACAGCGAGAAGGATCAGGGAAACGAGCCAGAGAGCCCCAACTGTTATCGCAAGCCAGGGCCCAAGACGAGACTCGATTAGAGAACTGATCCCACGCATTCCCAAAGATACCGCTTTCTGCTGAACTGTCAAGTAAAAATCTTGACAAGTAATGCTTTATCAATAGAATAGACTCAAACTGATGGGAGGAGACGAGACGAAAGGAGGCCAATGAAGGTTCTGGTTACCGGGGCGGATAAATTTCTTGGTTCACACCTTGTGGATCGTCTTGTGGCCGAGAACGAGGATGTTGTAGCGCTCGATCCCACGGGAGGACGAGGATTCATAACCACCCGAGCCCGCGTATATCGCCACGATTATCGCTCGGAAAACCTGCAAAAAGTTTTTGAGAAGGAGCGAGTGGATGTTGTTTGCCACTTCGCCTACGAACATTCCATAGTAAACAGCTTCGAACAACCCCTTCAAAACGCAGACCATATCCTTTACAGCCTGATTCTTCTTGAACTGTGCAAACAATACCACGTGAAACGGGTGATCTACGGTTCTTCCACAGCGGTTTACGGGAATCCCCAGTATCTGCCGTGTGACGAGGAGCACCCTACTCATCCGGTTTCGCCGGTGGGGGTCACCCAGCGAACGGTCGAAAACTACCTCTACTCCTACTGGGTCAACTTCGGGCTTGATCATGTTATCCTGCGGACGGCAAACGTCTACGGCCCTCGTCAAAGCTCGGAGTCCGAAGGCCGAATTATTTCTATTCTCATCGGCCAAATGCTAAAGGAAAAGCAGGTTATCATCAACGGCGACGGTTGGCAGGAGCGTGATTTTATCTTCTTCTCCGACGTAATGGACGCGGTAATTGCGGCGATAAGACTCCCTGAGCGAAAAACCAAACGCGCCGCATCTGTTGACTTCATCTACAACCTGGGCACTGGTGAGAGTATCTCAATCAACCGGATCTTCGCAATGCTCAAGGAACGCATCCCGTACGAACTCAAACCAGTCCGCGGGCCCCAACTCCCATGTGAGGTATTCGAGATGCGCCTTGATGCCCATCACGCCTGGACCTCGCTGGGATTCAAACCCAAGGTAGGGCTTGAGGAGGGAATTGACCGCACCCTGCTTTGGTTCAAAAAGGAACTGAACGTCTAGCATCCGCCTCACTTACCAGGCAAGGAGGACGTGAAGGGGATCATTCCCCTTCGTTGACGGACGGCGAAAGGCCCTTCCTGCACCCCAGGACATGCCAGTGAAAACTCCCAGGTCTGGCTTGCTCCTCATCCCTTAGATCAATAATCTCAACATCCCCCAGGAGCGCCACCACATCGGCGGCATCACAGTAGTGAGTGAGCAGCCCGTTCAGGCTGAACGTATCAGGTTCAACCTCCATCCCCTTGCCGTAGTCAGCATGTCTGGTGGAGATAAGGGTTATGTAAAAGAAACCCTCCTCGCGGAGCCGGGCAAGGAGCGAGTCAATTGAACGCTTCAGCCCTTTGTGATCGGAGCGGTAGAGGGTGTTGAACGCAAAAACGAAGTCAAAGGGCCCCTCGATAAGCCTGGCTCGAAGCCCTTCATCCTCAAGCGTTTTCGTAGGCTCGGCGAGTAGCTCCTTGGATAGGTCGAGAACCGTGGCTTCAAATCCCTCGCTGACCAGAAGAGAGGCAACCTCGCCCCCACCCACTTGAAGAATCCTACGCACAGCGTTTGCTCGCAGGAAGGGTAAAAGAGCGCTTACGCGTCGCAGGGCATAGGATTCAGCCATTACTCCTCCGTCTCATGGTATCTATCCGAAAGGATTTCCCTAGTCTCTTCGGCGGATACGGCCACGCCGACTTGCGTTACTTGTGACTCCACCGCCTCCACCCCATACGAGGATAACGCCAAGTAAGAACCCGAAGTCGTACCAGCCGCCGTTGTTGAAGCACTCATACATCTTAACGTTCTTGGAGAACAGGGAGATGATAAAGGTGATGATTGAGATTATCCCATGCCACAGCCCGGTCCAGAAACCGGCAGGATTCGCCGCGTTCCAACGAGTAGGATCTCCTGCCGCGCACCCCAGAAAAACCAACGCAAACAAAACCAAGAAGACAGGTAGATAGTTCCAACGAAATCTCATTAGCTCCTCCTGCACCAACTATACACAAATGAAACACCTGGTCAAGGGTATCACCCCTCCCCGCCTCACCCCCTGCCTTCCAACTCCCCCTCCTTCCCCCACACCCTCGTCCCTTCCATTGATTCTCGCCACTTTCGCTTCTGACTATCTCCTCTCCCCTGTTTTTAGCTAAGCAATTATCGTGCCAAGTAAACCGTCATCCAAACAACGCATATACGAGGATTCCGGAACCCGGATCCCTAATGGAATCAAGGATTCTTAAGGATAAGGATAATCCTGTTTCACAACCGGTAAAGTGGCTACGGAGAGGCGCGTTGACATAACCCTTTTCCCGGATAGAGTCAGGGTGTGCAGGAGATCGTAATCAAGCAACTTACCCCGACCGATTACGAGAAGATAATCGAGCTTTGGGAGCGTGCCGGGATGCCTGCAAGACCCAGGGGCCGCGACTCTTATAAAGAGTTAACCAAACAGATGGAGAAAAACCCAAAGTTCTTCTGGGGTGCGGAGATCAAAGGCGAACTGATAGGCGTGATCGTAGCTTCAAGCGACGGCAGAAAAGGCTACCTTAACCGAATCGCGGTTAACCCTCGCTACCGCAGCCAGGGCATAGCCCAGAGACTTACGCTTGCCGCAGAGAATGCCCTGAGGCAGGAAGGGATAAAGGTCATCACCTTGCTCGTTGAGCGCGATAACATCCCCAGCATCCAGTTGGCCCACAAGCTGGGCTACGTTCAACACCCGGACATAATCTACTTTTCAAAAAGGGACTCGGAAGAGGATTAACCAGTTCATGGAAAATCGCAACATCTTGCCGGGATATTACGTCTAAGATATAGACAATCCGACTCAATCGTGTACTTAGAGAGTTCGATCATTGAGGGCCGGTGTAAGCACCGGCCTTTTTATAAAGATTGCAAGATAGACACCTGGGATACCTCCCGACCAGAGGAAATATCCAGTCCTCTGAGATCGTGTGTTACGGTCAAGAGTGTGTGTTGCGGGAACCCAGGATCTCGTTTGCTTTTGGACGATACCCGTTTACGAACGCTCGAGCGTCCATCTCCCTCCTGCCTTCCGGCTTGAGTTTTAGAATCTCAAGAAAACCTGCACCGCACTGAACCACAAGTTTTCCGCTTTCAAATACCATGCTTCCCGGTACTCCCGCACCATCCTCATCGGCTATACGCGAGTAAACGATCTCAAGCCGCCTGCCACGAAACAAGGTGTAGGCCAGTGGTTCGGGCGAGAGTGCTCGAATCAGGTTGTGTATCTTTTCTACCGGACGAGACCAGTCAATGAGCCTTTCTTCCTTGCGTATCTTGGGCGCCGGAGTTATGCCTTCGGTGGTTTGAGGAGAGGGTATAAGTTTACCATCTGCAAGCCCTTCGATTGTCTTCTCAACCAGATAGCCAGCCGCACGGCTTACGTGTTCGGCAAGATCGCCGCAGGTGTCATCCGGTTCTATCGGAATGGTCTCGGAAAGAAGAATGCCTCCTGCATCGACACGCTCGTTCATCTGGATAACGGTAATACCTGTTTCGACCTCCCCTGCCATTATAGCCCGCTGCAGGGGAGCGGCACCTCTGTAGGCGGGAAGCAGGGAGGGATGAACGTTGATCGCCCAGCGCGGGATTGAGAGAAGTTTTCCTGAGAGTATCTGACCGTAAGCGAAGAGGATGAAGACATCTGGCGAACGCGATCGGCACCAGCTTACCGATTCGGAAGAGTTGACGTCCTGCGGCTGATAGACAAAAAGCCCCAACTCCAACGCTACTTCCTTGATTGCTGAGGGTCTCATCTTCCTGCCGCGGCCTACCGGCCGGTCAGAGGAAGTAACAACCGCTACCACCTCCCCAAATGAGACACACCGCCGCAAAAGGGGTATACCTATCGCGGCGGTGCCGAAGTAAAGAATCTTCAGGTTACTTCTTCTGTGAGACAACGGATTTGTCGATCTCCAATTCCGTCTTGTCGGCGGTCTTGATGATGAAGCTTTCCTCCTTCACCCTGGTGATGGTTCCGATTACGCCGCCGTTGGTGACGACACGATCCCCCCGGTTCAACGCCTTAAGCATCTCCTGGTGTTTCTTCTGACGCCTGCGCTGTGGAAGAATCATAACGAGGTAGAATACAACGAGTATACCCAGGAGAATAACCCACGTAATCCATGCCGGACGCTTCTGGCCCTCTTCCCCGCCTCCAAAACATCCGCCTGCAAGGGGTTGCTGCTGGGGGGCTTGCTGCTGTGCCGGCTGCTGTTCTGCCTCTTTTGCCTGAACTTCAGCCTCGCTGGTCTGGGCCGGCTGGACCGTCTCGGTCGCTTGCTTTTCTGTCTGCCCCGGCTCTGCGGTCGGCGGGGCCTGACCGAGAAGCAGAAACAATAACGCAACTTTGCAAATCATCTGTCCTCCAATTTCGGTTTAATTACTAATTCTACTCAAACATACCCCACTGTCAAATGCAGCATCACAGAAGGTAGTGTTGATTCGTTGATCCCCCTTTTATTCCCCCTTGAAAAGGGGGACCGTTTTGCCCCCCTTCTGAAGGAGGGTGCCCGAAGGGCAAGGGTATTTAAGGAAGTTCGTAAGGACCGATCTTCAGGGCGGCTCCTCCGTTGTCATCTTTGCGATCTTTTTACCTTTGGTCAAAAGGAGCATGCATGCTTGACAACTCAACCCATCTGCGTATATTCTTGATAATAA
>DAOVCF010000060.1 GCA_030670165.1 Candidatus Stahliibacteriota bacterium
TTTCGATTGACAACGTGTGGTGCTAGGTTGTTGCTTACTGACACCGAAGAGGATGCCGGAATCCTTTCCATCGAACGATAGATTGATGCGGTTCGCTGGAAATCCACCCCCATCTTGAACGGGTTCGGGAATCGCAAGACAACCGCGGGGATCGCCAACCCCGCCAGTATCCAGATAACAGGGACCTTTACCCTCCTTATTCCTTTTATCGAAGCGAAGAAAAGCAAAGGCAGTATCCCGGCCGAGTACTGGCAGGTTAAGCTCGACTGGTGCGGCCCGGCGGAGAGAAGGTGAGCCAGTAACAGTGGAATCACCAGCGCCGCCTCCCACCTTGTCAATGCGAACGCCCCCACGGATGCAACAAGAAGGGCCACAGTCAGAAGTTTCTGGGGTGGTCCAAAGGTCTGAGTCAAAAGAATCCAGGGGCGGCGAAGGATAGTTCCAATAATCTCTGCGGCATTCGATCCCAGGCTTGCGTAGTGGGCAGAGATCAGCTCGCCTTGGCCAGGGCTCCTGAACACTGGTAGAATCCAGAAGAGTACCAGAGGCAGCCACATCAGGCCGATCACCGCCATCACCGACCCAAGCACCCAGCGTCGCTTAACCAGGGCGTATATCCCAATGGCCAAAAGCACGAGACCCATATCCTCCTTCAGAGTCAATAACGCGAACGCGGGGATAGCGCCCCACCATGCCCGGTCGGTCTCGAACAAATAGAAAAACAGAAGCACCAGCGGGATGGCGAATATCTCGGGGTGGAAGTCGAAGCAAAGCACGTGATGAAGGAAGGGGTTAGAAAGGAAGAGCGCGATCACCGGCAGGTGTTTTCTTCTGTCCTCCACCTTTCGCTCAAGAAGCTTAACGAGGAAGAAAAGCCCCAGGGCAACGGCAAGCGCCTGAAGGAGACACAGGAGCAAGGCGTTGGGCCATAGCCGGTAAAGTCCAGCCAGGAGAAAGCTCACCGGGTGAAAATGGCCGGAAAACCCGTGAAAAGAGTGCAGCGAATCACACACCCTGCCGCGGAACGCGATGTTGTAGCAGATGCTTGCCCTGATCCCCAAATCGTATGCGTAGGTATTGAAGGTCAGGTGCTGTAAGGTCTTGTAGGCTCCGAGGATCAGAAAAACGATACCTGAGAATACAAGGAGTCGGCGTTTGTTCCAGAAGCTCTTATTGACCATTTCAGACAAGCATACCCGTCGTGCTTTCTCTGTCAATGCGACTAGGATGTTTATCCGGGGTAGCATCTTGACAGCAGGTGCAGGTGTCCTTATCATACACCGATGAAACCGAAGGTCTTCTTTCTGCCGGGCAAGGATAAATCAGAGCTGCTGGGGCGCTTACCCTTGCTCTTGAGCCGCCTTATCGATAAAAGTTTCTCTACCAACGCATTCTGCGGGATTAAGGTTCACGTTGGGGAGAAAGGGAATGTGACCTTTGTGCCTGCCGAGTTTGCACGCGTCGGGGTGCGTTTCCTCGAACAGAAAGGCGCGCGGCCCTTCCTCTTTGAGACCAACACCCTGTACTACGGGCAGAGGGGTAACACCATTGATCACCTTAAGCTTGCCGCAGAGCACGGCTTTGGGTCTGAGAATGTCGGAGCACCGCTTCTCATCGCAGACGGAATGAGAGGGGAGAGTTCTCTCGATGTTCCGGTCAAGGGCGAGATTATCAAACAAGCCAATGTCGGTTCGTTAATCCCAGAGATACCGGTAGTCCTTGGCTTCTCGCACTTCAAAGGACACATGCTTACAGGCTTCGGCGCGACTATAAAGAACTTCTCGATGGGCTGCGCCGCACGGGGCGGCAAGCTCCAGATACACAGCCTATCAAAGCCGTGGATCGATGTCGAGCGCTGCACAAGCTGCGGCGAGTGCCAGAAGCGTTGTCCCGCAGATGCTATCGAGATCAAGGGTGGGGATTTTGTAATCATTCATGCTAAATGCACCGGATGCGCCGGATGCATCGGGATCTGTCCTGCCAGGGCGGTGCGTATCAAGTGGAACGAGGCGTCCGAGTCCGCATCACAGAAGATGGCCGAGTATGCCCTGGCAGCACTTTCGGGCAAAGAGGCTTTTTACGTCAACTTCCTTGTTAACATCACCAAGGAGTGCGACTGTCTTGGGAAGAAGATGGAACCTATCCATGAAGATGTAGGTATCCTTGCCTCGCGTGATCCGGTGGCGATTGATCAGGCGTGTCTGGATATGGTTGAAGAAGAGATAGGCTCAGCCCATCCCGAGGTTGACCCTGCGGTTCAACTTGTTCACGGTGAGCGGATCGGGCTTGGAAAAAGAGATTATGAATTGGAGGAGCTGTGATAGATCTACGTAGGCTGCGAGATGCCGCGATCGTAGGGTTCGGTTTGGCATTCATCCTTTTAGTTATCCAGATATTGGCGGGCAATCCCTTCGAGGCGTTAGACAGACCAATGCACGACGAATTGGAGCGCACCTCACTTCGTCCGAACTCAGACATCGTGCTCGTTGATCTGGACGAGGCGAGTGTGGCTGAGCTTGGCGACAGGCTGTTCTGGCCGGACTTATGGCTGCCCCAGGTGCTTGAACAGCTGGCATCCGCAAAGGCGGTAGGGGTAACCTTGCCCTTCTTTCGCGGGTATTCATTCCCCTCCGAAGCACAGGGCGTACTCCGCTGGGCCAAGACGGATTCCCTTTCCAGATGGTTCCGTCTGTCTGCTGGCCGCACCGGCGAGATACTGGACAGCCTCTTTGCCTACGCGGAGTGGGACGAGGCGCTTATACGCACCATCCGATCCAACAACAATATCTACTTCGGGTTCAAGATGCTTGATGAGTGCTACTCGAATGAGATACTGCCTTTCTCCGAACGAATTTCCAATCGCAGTAAGGACTCGCTTCGCGCAAACACAGGGATTTTGGATAAATCGGATTTTCTTGCCCCTCCAACGAAGTGGCTGCTTGCCTCTAACGGCATGGGCTACATGGAGGTAATATATGACAAGGACGGAATGGTCAGGAAGGTTCCGCTTATCGCTTTGTGCAAGGGTGATTTCTATACCTCGATTTCATTGACCCTGCTGCAGGCCGTGAAAGGACACGAGAATATTGACCTGCCGCGCAGTCGGGTTCTTCAGCTGGGCAAAGAGCCGATCAGGCTTGACGAGGGCTACGCTTACCGTATCCACTATACCTCAAACCTTGCACACTTCACGCGGGTTTCGGTATCTGCACTTCTGGCTGGAGAGGCGGCACCGGATACCTTTGCCGATAAAGTCGTCATAGTAGGTTCCTCCTTCGAACCCTACGCTCTATCAGTTCCAACGCCTGTAGACGGTGCCATGCCGAGGATGGTTCTCGTGGCGAATCTTTTGACAAACCTTATTCAGGGCAGACAGGCGTCTCCACCGAGTATAGTGACGACCTTCATCGTTACCTTGCTACTTGCAGGATTGGGGGCGTTTGCGGTTATGATTCCATGGCGCAAGTTTACGCTTCCGGCTTTTGCAGTGCTCGTTGCAGGTTTCTATATCGTAGTGGCCCTATCGGCTGCAAACGGAACAAGAATCGCATTCTTCACCCCACTTTTTGCATCCATCCTTGCGGTGGTGATCGGTGCATTTATCTATCACTATGCAGAGGGAAGACGTCGTAACTATGTCAAGCAGATGGTCGGGCAATACTTCCCTCCGAACCAGGAGAAGGCTTACATCGAGCGGTTCATGAATTTACCTTATCTTAGGGTCAATCGCGAGTCTGTGGTGATGGCTGTCTACCTGGATTTTCAAAAAAAGGAAAGGAGCCTAAAGGAGGCGCTTGCGAGCTTCGAGGAGTTCCGATCCACGCTTCTTGAGATCTGCCGTAAACATGAAGGTATCAGGGTGTCATTTACAGGCAACTCCAACACGTTTCTTTTCACAGGAAAGGAATGCTGCGCCCAGGCGTGTCATGCCAGCCTTGAGATACGGCGTTTCTTTACCAACTTTAACGCCAGGTACGTAACCGAAGGCATAGGCGAGTTTAGCTTGGGTATCGGGCTTGCCAGCGGCGAGACCTTTGTAAGCACCCTTGGCAAGGTGCCTCTTGTGGATCTGGCGGTGTTCGGGGAACCACTCGTATGGGCGTGTCAGTTGGCGCTTACGAACTTCGAGCAGAAAACGAAGATGATCCTCATCGAAGATGGTATCTTCAAACGTCTACCTGCCGGCTCCAAGGCCGCCGAATTCGGTGAGCTTGAGATTGTCGGCGAAAAACGCACGGTCTACGAGTATCTGCGTTGAGTCCTTACCGCGTTTCGCTTGAGGTCTACGAAGGACCGGTTGACCTTCTTCTCTACTTCGTTCATCGGGACAAGCTCGACGTGTTGGACATTCCCGTTGCCCGGCTGGCCGATGAGTTCATAGCCTACGTCCAGACCATGGGTGCTGATCTTTCCGAGCTCGCTGATTTCCTTCTCATGGCTTCTATACTCTTGCGATGGAAGATGCGGGCGCTTTTGCGTGAAAGCATCTACGAGGAAGAAGAGATTCACGAGCCGGTTACGCTTTCGCGCATCCTTTCCGAGTTTGCCCGATACCGTCAGACCGCGGCGTTCCTCGAGGAGCAACGTGAGCACAACCTGAGGTACTATCCAAGGGGACAGAAGATCACGCCGGAAGGCGAGGGCAAGATCACCGATCTTCTGCAATCCTTCAGCGTCCTTCTTGAGCGCGAGCGTCCGCGTCAGCCCATGCTTTTGACCCGCGACGACTGGACCATTGAGGATGCAACCGGTTGGCTGCATGAAACCCTTGCTGCTCGCAAGAAGTTTTCGTTCTTTGCCACCACGCGCGAGCGGCGATCGAGTCTCTTTGACATGCTTATCCTGTTCCTTGCAGTGCTTGAGCAGCTTCGTCTTCGTAAGATAAAGGTCACCCAGCCCGAACCGTTCGCGGACTTTGTGGTGGAGACTTTAAGCTAGCGTTGTTTTTTTGTCTAGAATTGCGATCTTTTCTCCGCAGGAGAAAATGAGCATTAAGGCCCGCATCGCTTTGGGTTTCTGTTAGTCATTTACTCACTTTCTTAAAGGATAGGTTATCAATTTAGCAAAGACTTTTTCATCTCACCCCACTTCTTAGCTACACCCTGCAGGGTATCCATATAGTTACATAAGAGCTGATACGCATATTTCTCGTCAGCTAGGGTTTTCTTCAGCCTGAATTTTGAATAGGCTATCTGGGAGCCAAAATACCAGATTCCTTGATTCACTTTTTCCGGATTCGCATCGGACTTCCTCGATTCTTCGCATATCCATGTGCCTATGTCTTTATCTCTTCTTTTCCCATCATTAGGACTCAACACTTCAACCGTTCTTCTTACCCAAGCATCTATAGGCTGCAGTAGATACCTATTACTGTTTTCAACTTGAACGTGAAACCAATCCGCCACATCTCGCAAGAAGAGCGAAGTAATTTTAGGGCCAATACCTCTTATTCTCTTGATGACTTTGTATGTCTTCTGCACCTCTCCATTTTCCAAGAGTTGTCTGGAGACTGTAACAATATTCGGCTTAGACTCATATCCTTCCTGACGCAAAACGCAAAGAGCACATTTACATCCTTTGTCGGTATGGCAAAGAGGATTCAATTTCTCATTCGGTTTTTCACTTCCGAGCTCTTCCTTGTACTTCTTCCAGAACTCTTTAGGGAATGGCAGCTCTGTCTTTTTATCCAGGACAGACTTCGCAACGTGAGGATAGCTCAGATTACGCACATTCCGTGAGAAGGCGTACCCTTCAAGGAACAGGGAAAGCGCCTCTTTGGGGTTTTCTAACTCATACCTCTTCCACAATGGGTCCATAAACTGTGCTTTGAATAAAACTGCAATTCCCTCGAAGAAGTTGATTTTCTTTCGCAAGCTCTTTTCTTTCTCCTTTGAGAGATTCATTTCGTCCTCTTTTCTTTCTAAACTTTTACTGCAGCTTGGTAATCTTAACTGTTTGACCGTTGTCTGTCTTCGCAAAGTAGGTTCCGCTTGAAAGGCTGTTTACCATGATTTTGTCGTCAATGATTTTGCAATCAACCTTTCTTCCTGAGATGTCTACAACCTCACAGCATCCTGGAACAGTTACTGAAGGGCCACAGGATATTATAGAAGGGGTTTCAGTTGGAGTGATGTTAGGCGGAGTCTCTGAGACACTGGGAACAGAATCATTGTAAAGAATCAATACTTGTATTCTTGGGTTGACTATTGTGTCACCTATGGCACCTTCAGACATAAAGTCCAAAGTGTATGATCCGGCTTCGAGCTCCTTCATAAGTGCAGGAGTGTTAGAATAACTGCAGAATGACATACTCAAGGGGGTTCCGTTAAGGTTCAACCAAAACTTTAGAGAGTGGGAAGGGCAGCCACCATAGCTGTGTCCTGCTCTACCCGTTATTACATGTATGACGCTGGGTTGAGGTAGTTCAAATGTAACAGTAGCTAATTTGTGCTCACCTGGATTGAAAATGTAGACATTACCTTCTGTATAATCCTCAACCATGAGGATTCCTCCAAAGGCTGTTGACGCCCCTAGCACCATTAGTGTTAGGATTGTTAGAGCTTTTTTCATTTTGTTCCTCCTTGTTGTACGCCCTTTTACTTTCAAAAACAGATAAATAATAGGCTTTTTTCAACTTCTGTCAAGAAAATCACCCCATAGTGCGGATATTGTGGAGCGGACTGGGGGTTTATCGGAAGGTATGCGGACCGACTTAATACCCTATGGGGCACGCTGAGGTCGGCCACTACGAACTTGAGGCTAAAGCCTTACTACTGCAGTTTGGTAATCTTAACTGTTTTGCCGTCATTTGTCTTCGCAAAGTAGGTTCCACTTGAAAGGCTGTTTATCATGACTTTGTTGCCGTTGATTTCACAATCAACCTTTCTTCCTGAAACGTCTACAACTTCACAGCAGCCTGGAACTGTTACTGAAGGGCTGCAGGAAAGTATAGAGGGGTTTTCAGTCGGAGTGATGTTAGGCGGAGTCTCTGAAACACTGGGGGCATCGTTGTAAAGAACTAGTACTTGAAGCCTAGGGTTGATTACGTAACCTCCCATGGAGCTGAACTCGCCCACTAAACCTAAGATGTAGGTGCCAGATTCTAGTTGAAACGTGTAGGTGTTTGTTAAACTGAACGCAGTTGACATTTCTAAAGAGTCTCCGTTGCAGGTTAGCCATTGTTCAACCATACCTTGGGAACAAGCTCCTTTGTACCAGCCATATGTAGCAGAAATGATACTGGGTTGTTCTAATGTAAATTCGAGTTCCAACACCTTTACAATATCCTCTCCAGTGATAACAAGGCTATCCTCAATATGGGTCTCGTACAGGATGGTTCCTCCGAATGCTGTTGATGCTCCTAAAGCCATTAAGGCTATGATTGTTAGAGCTTTTTTCATTTTATTCCTCCTTGTTATTCTTACATAGATACAAATAGGAAAAACTGGAAAATGCTTAACTAGATTTCACTAAATCCCCATCCTGCCTTTCCCATACCCTTTTCACTCCAGCGCTCGGCGTTCTATTGCCGATCGATGATGATGGTTACCCGGCACTCGGAGAGCAAACGCAGGTTAAGCGGTGAACTCAGAATACGTTCTGCATCTGCATCGGAAAGAACGATGTCGCAGCGATCACGCCCTGCGGCACGGTCGGCTATCAACCTCAAGGGGTTGAGTCCAAGCTCCCGTGTCTGGAGCGCGGCTCGCGGCGAGTATGCGTAATGCACATAACCACGTTCCAACAAAACGTTCCTATCCACGTTACCCGCATCAAGGATTACGTTACCTTGTGGATCAAGGAGTCGCGGAAAGATACCCGGCTGAAAACCTGTTCCTCGCGTATCTATAATGAAGCCGGTGCTGGGGATAAAGCTCAGGTTGTTCTCTCCGGCGTCGGCTGAGGTATCCGGTTCTTGCTCATGCAAAGAAGCAGGTTGCGTGGGGCGTGGGATGAGTTCATCGAGAAAGGGTCCAACCAGACTTATTACATACTCGTTCTGAACCTCTCCCGCGGTAGAGTAGCGAGTAGAAACGACTTGTGGATATGAAAGCGCGGTTTGGAAGTAATTCTGAGCGTCTTGTGAGCGAGCCACTGCATCCCCTAGACTCAACTCCGCGTAGAGTGGTATGGTTGCAAGCAGTGAATCGAGACTCGCCTTGAGCTCCCCCTTATATAGCGTGTCGCCGGCGAGATCAACCGGTCCATAGAAGTGAACCGAGAGTTCGCTCCAATCCACCTCCAACTCCACACCTGTCATCAAGAGAACTGCTAACACGAACTGAACCATTCAGCCTCCAGTGTAATACGCCTTAAGCGGACGACGGGACTCGAACCCGCGACCACAGGCTTGGGAAGCCTGTGCTCTACCAACTGAGCTACATCCGCATCTAGTAAGAAAAGTATAGGCCAGAAAGCGGGTCTGTCAAGACACCCCTCTAGCCTGGTAACGATGTGTTGACCGTGGTCAGCAAGCGAACGCTTTTGGTTTCGCTTGTGGCAAAAAAATTACCTCACGTAGATGAACTTGCCTGAGCTTGTCCCTTCAGATGCCTTGAACCGCCAGAAGTATACGCCTTGGCCGATGTCAGGGTTGCAGATAACCTCTCCCCGTGCATCGGTTACTCCATTGGTTTCATAAACCTGGCTGCCGGTGACGTCGAAGATTCTCAGGGAATAGTCGGTCGATGCGGGCGCGGCAAGCCGGATAGTACCGCTTTGAATGCTGGCTGCAGAGATAGCCTGTGCTTCCATAGGTCGCTCTTGCACCGAGACATCCGCTTCCAGGGCCTTTTTGGAGTTCATCCTAAGTATCTTGCCTACGTCGGAGTCAATGGTGTCTGCGCCCAGGATTATGGCATCCCACACCTGCTGGTTAGAATACTCGGGATGAGCACTCCAAATGAGTGCGGCCAGACCCGCGATCTGCGGGGTTGTAAATGATGTGGCCTGTACTCCACCGTAACCTCCACCCCGTTTGGTGGACAGTCCTCCTGGAGCGAATATCTGAACCCAAGAGCCGTATCTCGAGTTTGGCCACCTTGTGTCCTCTGAGTTTGTGGCTCCGACCGCCATAACCTTTTCAAGGGCCGCCGGGTAGAAAGGTTTATCCGTGTTGTCGTTGTTCACACCGGCACAAAGGAACGCTCCCCTGTCCCAGGCATTGTTCATTATGTTTTCTAGGGCGAAATCGCTCTCATCGCCCCCCCAGCTCATGCTGATTGCCTTAACACCGTTGTCTACTGCGTAGTTCATACAGTTTGTTAAGGTGCTGTAATACAAAGGATTGTCACCCCATATCTTCAGCGCCATAAGATGGGCATTGCCGGCAACACCTGCTATCCCGACGCCGTTATCGATTTTCGCACACGCAACACCGCAACACTAAGTACCGTGACCGCCGATATCATAGTAATCATTATCATTCTCGTTGAAGTCGTACCCCATGTAGAGATTGTCAACCAGGTCTTCATGGGTGGTATCAACACCCTGATCCAGCACAGCCACGCCTGCTCCTTCTCCAGTGGTAGTGTTCCAGGCCCAGTCGGTCTCGGTAATCGGTTTATCCCACTGATCAGGGTACATTGGATCGTTGGGCGTATAAGGAGGTGGGTTCATGACCCGTAAGTTGAAAGAGTTCTCCACCGGCTCCTCATCCCATTCCGGGATGTAAATATCAAGGACTTCGTCCGGCTGAACGAATTGGACCCCGGGCAGGGTCTGGATTCGGTCAAGAGTGGATTTCTCCTCGGCAGGAATCTTGACAATGTACTGGTCACCGTAAAGCTCTATCGTCTCCTTTGAAGGATTGGGGTAGAAGATCAAGGGAGAGACCTGTGCTCCGTGCTCTGCCGCAAATTCCTGCAGGGCATCGAGGTTCGCCGTCTTAACGATGAACTGATCGCCTGCATCGGCGGAAAGGATTACGGGAGAAAGCAAGCAAGCGAACGCGGCTCCCACCATACTGAAAATCAC
>DAOVCF010000202.1 GCA_030670165.1 Candidatus Stahliibacteriota bacterium
GGGGGGCTGAGGAGGGCGAGAACCCACCGGTTCCCATTCGTCCTGAAACACGAACCACTGATCAGGGTAGCGGCGGATGGCTGCAACCAGTTCCTCGGTTACCGCCTCGGTCAATAGAGAAATCTTCTGCTGGAGCGATCCGCTTACTCCTAAATCTATCGCGGGATTGATTACGCAGAGATACCTTCTTTCTTTCTTCTGGAATACGAAGTATCCTGTTTGCAGCAAGGCTCGGCTTCGCAGTGCAAGGATAGCAGGACCTGTCGGCACACGTCGCAGCCTTTCCCCGAACTTAACCTTTATCCCTTTTCCCCCCAGGTCACGGTCGGCTAAAAGAACGAGTATCTTGCCTTCACGAACTATCTCGATCATCTTTGGGATATTCGAGTATCCGATTACTCCCATCCCGAATCGGCGGCGTATTCGGTTTATGGCTTTGGTATGTTCGCCTGGAATCTCTTCCACCACCGCATAAAGCGGGAATCCCAATGCGGCCAGATAAGAGCCTGCAAGCTCGTAATTCCCAAGATGAGCCGTTAAGAGAACCACCCCGCGGTCGCTGCCCAGAGCCTGCTCCAGGTTCCTTCTGCTTTCAAATCGCACCATGCCCAGAAGATCTTTCTTAGACATCCCCAAAGAGCCTATCTGGTCGGCCAGACACATGGTCCAGTTCAGGACTGTTTTTCTTGAAATCTCCTCCGCAGAGTCGATCCCTAATCGTTCCAGATTGTATGCGGCCATCCTGCGCCTTTTGTGCTGAAGAAGGGAGAGCGTCTTCCCGAGGCATTGGGCTATCGGGTTTCTTATTTCCCTTGGAAGGCTGTGCTGGATTGCTGCAAGGTAAGGGATAAGTTTGGCTGCGGCACTCATCTACGTCTTCGGGCCGCTCGTGCTAACCGGTCGGCTTCCCGGTTCTGCTCGCGAGGGATATGCTTTATACTGAAGGTCTTGAAGTGCTTAAGCAGTTTCCTGATCTCTGCAAAGAGTTCCTTGAGGCGTGGGTTGCGGACCCGGTAGCGACCAGTGAGCTGTCGGTATAAAAGCTCACTGTCAGTATATACCACAAGTCGTGCAATTTTCAACTCGATCGATTTTCGTAGTGCCAGGATTAAACTTCTGTATTCTGCCACGTTGTTGGTGGCCTGGCCCAAAAATTCCTGCCAGGTTCCCAGCGCTTCTCCATCTTTCTTTATTACAACACCCGCTCCTGCCGGTCCAGGATTGCCTGACGATGCGCCGTCTATCCAGGCCTCGCACGGGGTCTTATCTTGGTCTAACGGATGTTCCGGCATCTTTGGTGGTTTCCCTCTGGCCTCGGTTACACAAGCAGGATTCGTCCGCAGTACTCGCAGAATACGAGCTCATCGGAGTGAGCGGCTTCGATTGCCTGCTGGGTTGGGATAGGATTGAGACAGCCCGAACAACGATTCTCATCCAGTATCTGCGCCACAGCCAATCCGTGTTTGTTTTTCTTAATCCTGTCGTAGATCGCAAGGATATTGTCAGGCAACTCTCTGCGCAGTCGTTCGTACTTTTCGCGCACCTCTTCGATCGTGGCCTCCAAGTGTGACTGTGAAGCCTTCACCGCCTGAATTTCCTGTTTCTTCTTGCTTTCCTCTCTTTCCTTCTCGGCTTCTCGTTTGGCGAGCTCCGCCTCCTCTTGCTCGATGCGTTCCATTAGCGTGATTATCCCGTCCTCTATTTCGTTCTTCTTGCGCTCCGCGGTTTCGATCTCCCTTAGAAACGCTTTGTATTCTTCGTTGGTTTTGGCGCTGAATAGCTGCGAATTGTACTTTACGAGCGCCTCTTCCTGTGAGGTCAGATTTAGTTCCGCAAGTTTTAGCTCCGTACGGGAGTTTGTAAGTTTCTGTTCGGCTTCTTCAAGACGGCGGTTCAACAGGTTGAGTTCCTGCTCAAGAGCGGCGATTTTTTTGGGGATCGCGTCTCGTTCGGTGGTTAAGGTGTAAAGTTCGAGGTCTGTGGACTGAAGCTCTTTGAGTAGAGGCTTCAGCTCAGACACCAGGCCCCTCTAGCAGCTTCGTAATGGGCGATACTGGACTTGAACCAGTGACCTCTTGCATGTCAAGCAAGCACTCTAACCAAAACTGAGCTAATCGCCCGACAAACATAGGCTAACTATATTCAAGACACGCGATTTGTCAAGGATATGATGTTTCCTTTAGCCTTCGGCTAAAAGATCGCAGGAAGCAAATTTCGAACGGCCTCTCCGGGCCGTTCAACAGTATCTGCCTGATCCCAAAACACCTCTTTCATACAGCCGCCGGTTTCAGAATACTTAGTGATACTATTTAATTTGATTATGTCTAAAAAACTCCTGCTCATCGCCGCGGTTGCGGTGATGCTCGCAGCCGCTACAAACGCTTACGGATACTGGGAGCAGTAGAGCGGCTGGTGGTATTCAGGAACCCTCACCTATAACAGCCACGACTATACGGCTGTTGACTCTGGCTACGTTTCCGACTCCTCGCTCACAAGGTTCACGGATACATTCTACCTTCCTCAGGATGTTATAGTGAATTTCATCT
>DAOVCF010000076.1 GCA_030670165.1 Candidatus Stahliibacteriota bacterium
GTCATGGAGCCCTGGCCTGGCACGGTGTCGAATGTAAAAAGCTTCAAGTGTTGCTCCTTTTGTTTTGATAGGGATTATAGTCAGCGAATCACTTTAGGCAAGGGATTGTGGCACAGGCTCTCAGCCTGTGCTATTATTGAATCGCTGGGAGCATTCCCTCACCTCTAACTCCTCTCCCAAAGGGAGAGGAGATGTAGGGGCGACGCATACCCTATGAGATGCCAAGCATCTCAAGGGGCAGGCTCTGCGTCGCCCATACTATCTAGGGACCTTCCGCAGACCGTTTGGTTATCCAGGCCTGGGCTTCCTTGAGGTGCTTAAAGAAGTGGCTTCGCTCGCGGAGACCGATTCCCTTGCAAAAAAGCTGAATGAACCGGCGCAGGTTTAAAGATCCCCCAGCTATAACCAGCTCGACCCGGCCACTGTAGTGTTTTGATGCCTGTATTAGAAGTTCTGAGAAGACCTGCCTTGAGCGTGCCCCCATGTGGATAAGCTCGGATATGTCTATGAGTATTACCCGAAGGTGATGCGGGAGAATTTCGACACCTGTGACGTATTCTTCGATCAGATTTTCAATCTCGCGAGGCTGTGTAACCCCCTCGAGATGCATGGTGCATACGCCGTCTTCGGAGAAGGAGAGATTTTTCATTTGGTTACCATCACAGTGGCGTCGTCGGTTCTACGCCAATTATCACGCATGAGGGTGCGTGCGATCTCAGTGGGGGATAGGCTAAGCTCATCGGTGGAGAGTTCCCAGCGCTCCTTAAGACCGTCTGAGTGTATTATAAAGATACTTCCTTTGTCGCAGGGATAAGAGAACAAACGCGGGGCGCGTAAGCTTACCCCCAGGGTGCCGCTCATTGATATCAAGCGCACCCAGGATTTTTCCTCAGGCAGCCAAAGCCTGGCGCTTATATTGCCGACACCTATAAAGGAGAGTTTATTTGCGGCTTCGTCAATGCGTGCTATCCCTGCGACTGCACCGCGAGTGCCGTGCAGTGAAGCGTGTAATTCAGCAGGCATGTGATCCAGAGGTTTACGGTGGTTCGCGTGCAGGTAGGCTTCGGCTATTGCCGCCGCTTTTCTTGCCTGGGTTCCGTGTCCCAGGCCGTCTATGACTGCAAGGAGTGTTCTCGGACCGTCGTGACGAATCACGTGACCGTCGCCGCAGATCGTTGATTCCGGGTGGGTGCGTACCGCTACACTCACTATAAGATCACTGCGGGCGAGTTCGTCTTTGGTCTCTGCAGGTGGCAGATACTTACGCATGCGAACACGGGTACCCTGAGAGTTTGAGTGTATCTCGAACTCGTCTGCGGTGCGCTGAAGCGAGGGAAGGCCTTGCCCCAACGATCCTGCGGTACTCGTTCCTCCTTGAAGTGCTTTTGAGAGATTCCTGATACCTGGTCCTTCGTCTTGGGCCAGGATCTCGATTCCATGCAGATCGTTCTCTTTGACCTCGCAAAAACTAATCCTGCCGTTTTTGGCCCCGTGAACCACTAGGTTAGTTGCCAGTTCTGTAACGCATAGCTCTATCTCAGTCAGAAGCTTCTCGCTAAAACCGAGGCTTTCCGCAAAGCGCCGAACGATCCCCCGTACCCATGGGATGTGCGCTTCAACCTCTATGCGCAGCTCGTCCGCATCCTTTACTGAAGCAGCCATTTCTCTATAATCACGGTGGTCCCTTGAGCGGGTTTGCTGTGAATCTCCATGTGGTCACAGAGCCGTTTCGCGCCGGGCAGCCCTTTGCCCATGCTCTTCGAGGACGACCAACCGTCCTTCATTGCCAGTTCGATATCCTCGATTCCCGGTCCCTTATCTGTAAAGGTTATTCGAAGACCGGAGTGCGGATTCTCAAGTTCTTCTATGCGGGCTTCTCCTTCGTCCGCGTAAAGGAAGACGTTTCGCGCAAGTTCCGAGCAAGCGGTGCTGATCCGGGTCTGATCCACAAGCCCGAAGCCGATCTCTCGTGCTATAGATCTGGCAGTTGTCCGTACGCCTACGATATCTACTTCCTCCTTAATCTGAAGTACTATCATCGTTTGCCTCTTCTTGATCCTTCTGTGTGGGGTTCTGTTCTTCAAGAGATTTTCTTCCGAGACATCCGGTGCGAATCTCGCAGTCAACGTCAAGATTTAACGCGGTCTTTGCATCGCCTCCAGACAGCCACAGCTCAGCCAATGTGATGGCCAGCGCCGTGTGCATCCCGGTAATCACAGTCTCCGTGTCATGGGCAGAAGCCATCTTTCCCATCTGTGCGGCAAAAGGGTTCGTTTCGCATCGTATAGTTCCTTTCAGCCTGTTCGCAAACCTGCTTTCGTCTTACACCCGTTGCCTCGTCATACTTGTCTGGTGGAGGAAATTGCGAGATTATATTCTGATTTTCTTACATGTCAAGGACTTTAGGGTAATTTTTTCATCCACAGATATTGTTTGAATATCATATATAGCAATATTAGCATCCGTTCACAAATTTCCATCTCGGGTTTATTCCATGTTGCGGCTCCAATGCCGGTCATCTCAGTTAGATCCATAAGCAAGTTTACCCCCTCGAGCCTGTGGACAGGGGTCTTTATCTCACGAGTAAGAGACCGTGGTTTGGCGTAAGTTTATATCGGGCCCGGAAAGGGAAGAATCAGTCGGGGCTTCTTACCGGTGAGGGGGCAGGCTTGCGGCCCCGGCGGAAGAGAAGGAACACCCCGCCTACAAGACCGAAGAAGACGTTTACAACGTCGAAGAGTACCGAGGTAGCAAGTGCTGTCTCTCTGGCAACGGCAAAGATGGCAAGCATCTGCACGAATGTCTGCTCCCTAAGACCCCAGCCGCCCACAGAGAACATGGCAAGGGTGTTCACGATCGGTATGGTCACCATGATGTGAATGAAGCTCGTCTGCCCACCAAGTGAGCGAAAGAGAAGATACCATATCCCTGCAAGGCTCATCTGTACGCCCAATGAAACGATTACAGCGGCAAGAAGCGCGATTTTATGATTGCGGTAGTCGGTTATTGAGCGGAACGCACCAGCGATCTTTTCACCCAAGGGATACTTGAATACTCGCACTTTTGAAAGCCAGGGGGAGATCCAGGCGTTTATTTTCGTAGAAAGGAATGCGAGAGTTAGGGAAATCGCGAAGATGAACGCAGCGCCGAAGATGGTTAAAAGCAGGAAATTTCCGCTCACTGCGGCGTAGAAGATACTGGCAAGGAACGCAAACGAAAAAACTCCGATGAAACCTACCATCCGGTCGGTCCAGACGATGGAGAAGGATACCCCTTTGCCCTCGTGCCCGCTGGTGTCCAGGACGCGGTAAACGTCGCCGCCTATTGTCGTCGGCAGAACGTTGTTGAACAGCATGTGTATGAGCACGCTGCGGTACAGGTAGAAGAACCCGTATGGATGTTTGCGCGCCCTGGAGAGTATGAGCCAGCGCAGGGTAAGGAAGGCAAGGAAGCAAATATATGCTCCTGCCGCAAACGCTACGTAGACAGGTTCGGTTTGCTGTAGCTCAGCCCATGTTTTTTTGAGATCAACTGTAAGAACGATTATGGCAATAAAGATAACGGCTATGGCTATCCTGCCCCAGAAGAAGATTCGATCCCTGGTCTTCTTATCCATTCGTTCCCGACTCCACAGCCGCGTGCAGAAGTCTCTCCACCCTGCTTGCCACCCGCTTCCATGTAAGGCTCTCGGCCCAGCGGCGGTTCGCCTCACCCATCTTTTTGCGAAGCTTCTCGTCGGTCAGCAATCTCTGTATGTAATTTGCCATCTCATCAATATCACCATGCGCGTAGAGAAATCCTGTCTTCTTATCCTTGACCGAATCCATTAAACCGGGCACTCGTGCCGCCACCACTGGTGTGCCGCAAGCTCCTGCATCCGTAGCCAAAAATCCCCAGCCTTCCTTGGCCGAGGGCTGTACCGCCACAGCGGCCCTCTGGTAGAGCTTGACCACGTCCTCCAAAGGTACCCAGCCCAGGAGTTTAACGTGGTCGCGCAGGCCCAGCCGGTTTATCAAATCGTCCAACCTGTCAGAATCCGGACCGGTTCCAGCGATCTCGCATCTTACGTCCAATCTACGCTGTCTCAACATGGCCATGGCGAAGATGATGTGATCGGTACACTTGTAACGCATCAGACGGGTAGCGGTTACGATGAGTTTTTCCCGTTTATGTGGCCCTGGCCTAAACACCGGATTTACCCCCACAAGTAGGGGGAATATCCGTTCGGGGTCCATCCCCATTTCGACCAGTTCCTTCTTACCCGATTCACCAAGACAGCCGAAAAGACCCTTTCGGTAAACCCTGGGGATCAAGCGCTCGGTCCAGTAAACGTAGGAACCGGGAATCAAGCCTACCTCTTTGAATATCTCGTTGCGGAATACGTGCATAACGATGCCCACCACAGGTGTCTTTCCTGTCCAGAGCGGGGTATAAAAAGGTATCTTGTTCAGATCGTTCAGCACCACGTCAAAATCGTTCGATCTTAAAAAATTCCGAATCGGTCTTCCGTAAAGGTGAAAATTAAAGGTGTTGCGGGAGCCTGTCCTTATGATCTTTACGCCGTCCAGCACGTCTTTGTGAGATGCGTCAGGATAACCGGAGCAAAGAAGTGTGATATCGTGTCCGTATTCTACCAGTCTTGTAAGTATTTCCTTCAGATAGAACTCGGCCCCGCCCCTCTGTGGCGCCTCCCAGTCCTGCCAGTTGATAGCAAGGATCCTCAACCTAGATCTCCCAGGTCCTATCCTCCCTGGCGAACTCAACGCTTGCCGGCGTTTTCTTCTTCTGCTTGGCCAGGTAAGCGATGCAGGATTCCTCCATCTCTTTTAGCTTGGCATCGTCATGACCCGGATCAAAGTGGGTTATGAGAAGCCTTTTCGCCCCGCACGAGACAGCCTGATCCACACAAAGCTCAGGGGTGCCGTGACCGAAGGTCTGGGTTTGGCCTCGCAGCTGCTTCGCGGTATACTGGCCGTCAAGAACTATCAAATCAACGTCCTTGCAGAGGGTGTTGATCCTGTCGTTGGTAAAGGCAAGGGGTTCCGAGTCGGTGCAGAAGGCCAGGGATTTATTCATGTAATCTATGCGGTAGCCGATGCAGCCGTTGGGATGGTTGAGTGGGATGGTGGTTACCTTGGCTACATCCTTGGGGTCTGCGGATTTAGTCTCGGCTGATTCCTTTTCGGAGATATACGTATATCTGCCGTCCCTGTGCAGGTAGTAGAAAACCTCGGAAAACATCCTGTCGTGCGCCTGGTAGAGTTTCTCGGCGGGCAGGGATACGTGAGGAACCGGGAAGTAAGGGCTCGACTGCTGTTCCTCCAGACACTGCAGAACTATGTTCCTTATGGGATCTGCACCCCGTCTTTCATCCGGGGTGAAGCCGTGGATATGAAAGGTGTTGGCCTTGATATACAGAGGAACAAAGAAGCCGATTCCCTGGGTGTGGTCCGAATGATAGTGGGTCAAAAGAAAGATGAACGATTTGCCGATTACTCCATTGCTCATCAAAAGGTTACCAAGCGGCCTTGCGCCTGATCCCATGTCTAAGATAATGCGGAAGGGACCAGCCTCCAGATAATAAGAGGTAGTGTTGCCTCCGTACGCGGATGTCTTGAAACCCCTGGTCGAGGGGGAGGGCAGGCTTCCCCTGACCCCGAATGCATGTAACTTCATTATACGCCTTCCTTTGCTCTCCAGTATGAAAGCAAATCCTTCATGGTTTGCTCCAGGCTGATCTCTGCACGCCAACCTAAATCCTTGTCTATACGCGATGCGTCGCCCGTAAGCCGGGGAACATCATACGTGCGCATGCGCGAACTCTCTTGTGCTATCTTAACCCTTAATCCGGAAATTTCAACCAGCATCCTCACACCCTCCTGAATTGATATGCATCGGCCCGAGGTCACATTGTAGGTCGAGCCAGGCTTCGCCTTATCGGCTGCCATCATGTAGGCACGCACCACGTCCCGCGCGTCCAGTACGTCCCTTCTTACAGACAGGTTGCCCATCTTTAGCACAGGTTCGGCGTCCCCCTTCTCGATCTTCACGAGGGTGCTTGCCACGTGAGGAAAAACGAAGCTATCCTTCTGTCCAGACCCTGTATGATTGAAGCCTCGACTGATAATTATCGGCAGTCCGTGCTCTCTCATATAGAATTGACAGATCTCTTCTCCCATCAGTTTGCTCAGCCCGTAGACGTTGATGGGGGCCGGTTTGGTATCCTCGTTGACCGGTTGACGAGAAGGATCGACGTTACCGTAAACCTCGCAGGAAGAGGCGAAAAGAACCCTTGGTTTTTCCTCAAGCCTTGATAGAGCGTCCAGCAGGTTCAGGGTGCCTGTGACGTTCACCACGAAGCAAAGGGATGGGTTCTCCTCACACATCCTGACCGACGAGATCGCGGCAAGGTGGTAAACTCGTTGGGGTTCGAGGGGAGTGATGAAATCTTGGAGTGTCTTTTCATCCCGTATATCGACACCTTTGGACTCGAAAGGCAGATCGGGAGATTCCTGCGGGTCGTGAATCCCGATTACTTGACTCCCTCTCTCGATTTCGGCCCTAGCCAGCAGCCCGCCGACAAATCCGCTCGCCCCGGTTATCAGTATTTTGTTCAGAGAGTGAGACACTGCCTGGTCCTGTTCAGGAAAGGCCGGCTAGACCCGCTCGCGCCAGAAGGCGAGGAGATCGGCAAGGGTCTGCTCGAAGGGAATCTCAGGCCTCCAGCCGGTTTTCGCGCGGAACCTGGTCGCGTCGCCTATCAGGAACCCAACGTCCGATGGCCGTATTCGCGCAGGGTCCTCTTTTATCTCTATATCCACTTTTGATTGGGCAAGAAGCATGTCCAGAAGCTGGCGAATCTTTATCCCTTTTCCAGAACAGATGTTGTAGACCTCGCCTGGTTCGCCCTTCTCCAAGGCCAGGGTGTAGGCCCTTGCTATGTCCCTTACGTCTGAGAAATCGCGCACCGCATCCAGATTCCCAACCCGAATGATCGGCTCGGCTTTGCCCTTTTCAATCATGACGATCTGGCGTGCGAAGTTTGAGGTTGCGAACACCTCGCCCCGGCGCGGGCCGGTGTGGTTGAACGCCCTTGTCCGTATTACCTTGAGGCCGTAGCTTTTGAAGTACTGGAATGCCAGGAGGTCCTGCGCGACCTTGGATACCCCGTAAGGAGAGAGTGGACGCAAAGGATTCGTCTCCTTTATAGGCACTTCGTCAGGAAGGACAAAACCGTACTCCTCAGAGGAGCCTGCGATGTGAATCAATGGATCGCAGTCTGTCTTTCGGCACGCCTCGAACAGGTTCGCTTCACCTATGATGTTGGTGGAAAGAGTCTCTACCGGCGCTTTCCACGACATCGGCACGTAACTCTGTGCCGCAAGGTGGAAGACCCAGTCCGGCTTGATCTTCTCTACCAGATTCCGCATCGAGGCTGCGTCGCGGATGTCACCTTCGAGGAGTTCGATCTTGTCCTTAAATCCCTGGATGTTTTCGGTACGCGAGCGCCAGCGGTAAAGACCGTAGATCTCGAATACGCCTTGATCCAGCAGGTAATCAACCAAATGACTTCCGGCGAATCCTGTTATTCCGGTGATAAGAACCCGCTTAGCCATCAGTTGATCTCGTAGGTAATGTAGACTGTGTGGGTTAGCTTGATCTCGCCGGGCTCAAGGGTAACACCTTCGTCCGCTCCCGCGCCGGTTCGCATCATGGAGGTCTGGGGGTAGAGTATACGACGGCCAGGCTCGGATTCCGAGATCGAGATGGGCTTGCCCAGTTTGACCCCTGTAAGCTGTGCGATCTGGGAGGCCTTTGCCCTTGCCGCCTTTATGGCATCCACACGAGCTTCGGATGCGTACCTCTTGGGGTTTTCGACCGTGAAGTTTATTTCAAGCACCTGGTTGGCGCCTGCTGTGACCGCCGCATCCAGCACGTCCGGAACCTTGGTAAGATCGCGCACCTTTACGTTAAGGGCATGGGAGACCAGGTAGCCGTCGAAGATTCTTTTATTGGTAGTTCGATCATAGTGATACTCAGGTGAGATGGTGAAGTTAGCGGTCTGCATGTCCTTTGCGGGTATATCTTGTTTCTTGATCGCCGCGTTTACCTTATTCATCAGTTCGTTGTTCTCGCGATAAGCCTGGGCAGCGCTCTTGTGGCGGGTCTGGACGGAAAAGCTCATGTAGCATATGTCAGGGGCAACCGAGATCTCAGCGGTTCCGGTAACGGTAAGTGTGCGGCGCTCTTCCTCGGCCGCCCTCACCGATGCTACCGCAAGAAGCACTGCCGCGGCTGCAAGCAAGGTCTTTCTCATCTTATCCTCCTTGCTGGATTCCCATCATTTGGGAAGGGTCAGGCGCGCTCGACCTTGCCGGCTTTAAGACACTTGGCGCAGACGAGTATGCGGCGAATCCTGCCGCCCTGGCGCACCCGCACACGCTGAAGGTTTACCTCAAAGCGGCGGTTGGAGACCTTGTGCGAGTGGGAGATTTGATGTCCCTTCTGCGCTCCTTTGCCGCAAATTTCGCAAACTCTTGGCATTAATCCTCCTTGAAGCCTTTTAAATCAAATTTAGCTTTAAGTCTACGTAAACAGATAACAAAGTCAAGCTGTTGTATGGCTTGTCATTGCGAACGCAGGGAGCAATCTTATAGCTCAACGTTGGTATATGAGATTGCCGCGCGACCTGGGGCCGCTCGCAATGACAGGAGGGGTGGGCATTTTCCCT